>JAHFIO010000049.1:0-3034 GCA_023246325.1 Candidatus Uhrbacteria bacterium
TTTGGATATTATTCGAAAAATAAAAGACATATGCCCAACCATGGCTCTTGGGACTGATATTATTGTTGGATTTCCTGGTGAAACAGCAGAACAATTTGAAGAAACCGTCTCTGTATATCGTGAATGTGATTTTGATATTTCCTATACCGCACAATATAGTCCACGTTCTGGCACATTGGGAGTGAAGTTGTATGCAGACGATGTGAGTAAAGTAGAAAAAAAACGAAGATGGGAAGTATTGCATGGAATTATGGAAGAAAATGTAAAAAGAAAAAATCAATATTATGTTGGTCGGGAAGTGAGCGTTTTGGTTGAGCGCGTTGAAAACGGTTTTGCATATGGTAATTCACGTGAAATGAAAATTGTACGGTTTTCCAGTGATGATATTTCAATTGCCGGTCGGATTCTCCCTATAAAAATAAAACAAGCTTTGGAATGGCAATTGATAGGTGAGTGCATATAAAAGTATGTTGCCAAAAATTTTGTGTATTGTTGGAGCTACTTCATCAGGAAAAACATCTTTGGGAATTCGTATTGCAAAAAAATATTCCGGTGAAATTATTAATGCTGATTCAAGACAAATATATAAAAAAATTTCTATTGGAACAGGAAAACCTGAAGGAGAGTGGGGGATGATGAACGGAGCGTATGCGTATATAGTGCAGGATGTGCCGCATCATTTGATGGATGTGATTGAGCCAACAGAATCATGGACGGTTACTGAATGGCGCGATGAAGCATTAAAAAAAATTTCTTCTATTATAGAACGTGGGTTTGTACCGATTATTGTAGGGGGCACCGGACTATATATTCGTGCTTTAATTGATAATCCACAATATCCTGCCGTGCCACCGCAGCTTGGATTTCGCTCTGCAATGGAGAATAAAACGCTTGAAGAAATTTCAAACATGTTATTACGTTTGGATCCAGATGCAGAACAAATGATTGATATGAAAAATCCACGTCGAGTATTGCGTGCTTTAGAAGTTGCTACGTATACAGGAAAACCATTTACAAAACAACAATATATGGGTGAACCATTAGTAGATGCGGTGCAAATTGGTCTTGAATGGACGCGCGAGGAATTATACTCGCGGATTGATTCCGAGATCGACTCAATGATTGCGCGCGGTTGGCAAGATGAAGTTCGCGCCGTGCTGAAGACAGGAGTACAGATTGATTGTCCTGCGATGCTTTCGATTGGATATAGGGAATTAGCGAGAGATGGTATGTCCCGACTGAATATCGAAAAAATAAAACGAGATGTACGACAATATGCTAAAAGACAATTAACATGGTTTAAACATGATAAAAGAATTACGTGGGTTGATGGGGTCAGGCACCAAACTGGGGATAAGTTTTTTTAAACTTATCCCCAGTTTGGTGCCTGACCCCATTATAGACCAATTTCTTTTTTTACTATCTCTTCCGCTTGTGTTGGGTTTGCTTTTCCTTCTGTTGATTTCATAATCGTTCCTACAAACCATTTGAGTACACCAAATTTACCTGCACGAACTTGCGCAACTTGATCAGGATTTTGTGCAATTATTGTTTTGACAAGTTCAATTAAAGCACCTTCGTTCATGCTTTGTCCTAAATTATGTTCTTCCATAATATGTGAAGGATCTGCGCCTGTGTCTAACATGAAAACTAATAATTTTTGGGCATTTGAAGAATTAATTTCACCTGCTTCAATTAAATGTAAAAATTCTGCAAAATCTTCCGGAGTAATATGAGCAGAAATATCTTTTACATTCCGTTCCGCCATTAATCCTGCCAATTTTGACGTTAACCAACCTCCAGCTAATTTTGCAAAACGCTTTTTCTTTTCTTGTATTAATTCACCGCCAGACTTTCCACTCATGTCTGACGCTTCCAGCCATGCGCCAAGTTCGCTCATAACGTGTTCTGCATATTCTACCCATTCGTTCGCAACAAAAAATGCAACATCAGATGGTGAAAACCAATATTCATCCATTAATCGTTGTCTTTTTGCTGCGGGGAGTTCTGGTAAATGATTCGTTAATTTTTCTCGTAGAGAAACTAAATTCTGTGGAGGTAAATCTGGTTCTGGAAAATATCGATAATCAGCCGATGTTTCTTTTAAGCGTTGCTCAAATGTTTTTCCTTTTGCATCATCCCAGCCTCGAGTTGATCCACGGACACCTTCGCCGGATTCATATGCATCCTGCTGACGCGTGACTTCATATACAATTGCATGCTCGACAGAGCGGAATGAATTTAAGTTTTTTATTTCTACGCGTTGGTTTAATTCTGCTGTAAGCGGAAGATTATTTTCATCGACTTCTAGAATAGATACATTTGCGTCGCAACGCATTTGTCCTTTTTCCATGTCTGCATCAGATGCGCCAACTGCGCGTAAAATTGCACGCAGTTCTTGTAAGTATATTTTTGCTTCTTGTGCACTGCGAATATCTGGATCTGAAACAATTTCTAAAAGAGGGGTGCCCGCGCGATTAAAATCTACATAGGTTTCTTCGCTATGAATATTTTTTGCCGCATCTTCTTCTAAGTGTGCGCGAGTTATTCCTATACGTTTTCCATTCACGAGAAGAAAACCTTGTTCAGCGATTGGAATGTGAAATTGCGAAATTTGGTATCCTTTTGGTAAATCAGGATAAAAATAATTTTTACGATCGAAAACTGAGATATCAGGAATACGACATCCTAAAGCTAATCCTGCCCGCATACCAAGTTCGATAGCTTTTTGATTTAGTGCTGGCAATGCACCTGGTTGCCCTGTACATACTGGGCATATAGATGTATTTGGCTCTGCCACATCACCTACATTTCGGCACGAGCAAAACATTTTTGAATCAGTTTTTAGTTGAACGTGGACCTCTAAACCTATAATAGGAATATACTTCATACGATTCTCAGCTTAGCTTAGAGGGATGATTTTTTCAATGCAGTATATAATTTAACATGAAATATCAGGTTTAATGGTAGGATGAATGCAGATAATATATTCGAAACAAAAATTGTACTTTCTGATGAAATGATTTTACTCATT
>JAHFIO010000049.1:3044-6551 GCA_023246325.1 Candidatus Uhrbacteria bacterium
GCTACACATTAATCCAAAAACACACTGTCTCCAGAATATCGCCCACCATTTATTCCGTACAAGATCTCTAGATGCTCCTAATGCGTTGAAACCTTTTTTTTGTGTTTCTAAATGTATAAAAGATGAAAAACTTAAAGCTATGCCAAAGTATATTCCAGGAATGACGAATAAAAAAAATCCACCCAAAATAATTAATTCTTGAAAGAATGCTATGAATAATAAAGAGGGGATACTTTTTTTGGCTTGTGATGTACTTGTTGTATTGAATGTAATTTTTTGGCCAGCTTCAATTTGAAGCAATGCTTGCATAAGGCGTATGGCATACCAAAAAATAAATGCAATATACATACAAACAAGCGTAATATGTAGTGCAAGTGTATTTGCAGAACGGAGAAGAAAAAATTGTATAAGTGAATATATAAAAGATCCAATAAGGAGTGGGTATATGAATCGTTGTAAATCTTCGAGGTGTTTTTTAAAGGTATTCCATGTGTCTAGAATGAGCGTACGAACGGTAGGAAGGGTATATTGCATATGTATATAGTATAGCATTAATAGATAAAAAAAAGTGACTACATAAATGTTTTAACCAATTTCCATAATTTTTCATGCATATCTTCTATAGAGAGTAATGTTCCGTTTTCTACACAATCTAGCACATGCCATGTTTCTTTCGTGTCGCATTCTGCCGCAAATAAAAATGCTTCTTGAGAGGCTTTCAAAAAAGCGGGATCCATTTCATGGATATCACGAACTTTTCCATTTAAATACGCACGTTCATCTTTTTTTGCAATTAAATCATATGCGATGTCCGCTGGCATATTCATAAGAATAGTATGATCAGGTTTTGGTGTGCGCAAAATATCGTATTCAATTTCATTTATCCAATCTAGAAATGCACGCTTTTCTTCTGATGAATGCAATTTTGCCATTTGATGCCCTTTATTCGCGCTCGTCCATCTATCGGAAACTAAAATTTTATTTTCTAGCAGGATAGAGCGTATTTCACGAGAAGAATGGAATCGTTCCATGGCGAAACAGAGTGATGCGGCTTTTGCAGAAATTTCTTCTTTCGTTCCATATTCACCACGTAAATAATTTTCAATGAAAAATGCTTCTGGTTTTCCATAGCGTGGGGATGTCCAAAAAGCAGACGCATATTTTTCATCCTGCAAGCGTGTGATGAGGCGTTTAACTTGCGTGCCTTTGCCTGAGCCGTCAATGCCATCTATGGCAATAAAAAGACCATGTATTTTATGCATGGTCATACCTTAGCACGCCTTTCATATGTATTGAAAGCGTAATCAATATCTTTTCCTGTTGGCATATATCCTGCAATTTTTTCCCATTCAGTAGGTTGAATGTTCGGAAAAAATACGTCACCTTCAATATCATGATCAATTTCCGTGAGCTCGAGTATATCTGCAAGTGGTAGGGCGGAAGAATAAATTTCTCCACCACCGATGATCCAGATATTTCCCTGATCTTCCAATTCTGCGCAAGCACGCACGATAGAATCGAAGGTCAATACACCTTCTGGGACTTGATATTCAAGTTGTCGTGTTATCACGACGTTCACGCGATTTTCAAGTGGGCGAAATTTCGCGGGGATAGACTCCCACGTTTTTCTACCCATCACAATAAAGTTTTTTTTCGGTATCGTGTTTTCTTCAGCGGCAGGATAAAAACGCCACGAATCTTTTTTTCCTGATGTCAGCGCAACAAAACGCGCCATATCATCTTTATTTCGCCAAATAAGTTTATTATTTTTTCCAATGGCGCGATTTTTTGCGATAGCGGCAACGAGGGTGATTGACATGTTGTTTTCCTTAGACGGCTATGGCCATCTTGATGCTTGGGTAAGATGTGTAATTTTCTACCCGTGTGTTTTCATATGTCCAATCAAAAATAGAGGTGAATGGTTCAGTTATGACTTGGCAAAGAGGATATAGAGTAGGATCGCGAGTAAGCTGCTCTTTTGCAGCCTCTACATGATTTTCATATATGTGGACATCTCCTAAAAAGCCGATAAGTTTTCCTTCTGCAAGAGCGCTTTCTTTTGCAAGCAGATGGAGTAATAAGCCATAAGATGCAATGTTAAAGGGCAGTCCAAGCATCGTATCAACACTTCGCTGATTCCACAACAGATTTAGTTTGCCATTAATCACCGTGACTTGAAATCCATAATGGCATGGAGGCAATCCCATTTGTGGGATAGCGGATGGATTCCAGGCAGAAACAATCAGGCGTCTATCATGCGGATCTTTTTTTATTTTTTCAATGAGAATTTTTAATTGGTCTATTCCGCATCCTGCATACTCAGAATCATAATTTTGATATACTGCATTCCAATGACGCCATTCGAAACCATAGATAGGACCTAGATCCCGCTCTTCTAACATTTTTTTCTTCGCTTCTGGTTCATGGCTATAGGGTGCTTTTGTGGGCGAAGCCCATTCATCCCAAATATGATTATTGCGATCCTGCAACCATTTTTTATCTGTATATCCTCGAATAAAAAATTCGAGCTCGGAAGCAATTAAACGAAATGGAACTTTTTTTGTTGTGAGGAGTGGAAATCCTAAAGACATGTCATGCTCAAACAGAGCGCCTGCAATTGCAATCGTATCAATACCTGTACGGTTTTGTTTTTTTTCTCCCGTTTCTAGAATGCGACGAACAATGTCGAGATAATTTTTCATAGTGGCGCTATTCCTAATTCAGCCATATATTCAGTTATGTGTTTGTGAAGACTCTCTGTGGATCCAGCATTATCGATTGTTTTTGACGCGCGAGCAGCAACTTCGGGAATAGTCATTTCAGTTGGTGCTTTTTCTTCTGAAAGAAATTGCGCATATGTCATGGTACTTTCACCAACTTTTTCTCCACGTTTTTTCATTCTTTCATAGCGGATTTCTGTGGGAACAGAAATATGAATGAGTTGGAAAATATCAAGTGGTTCGAGCGCAGCAATATCTTCCACGCGTCTAACGCCATCAATCACAACAAGATTTTTTTTACTTGCAAATGCATCACATTCGATTGCATACGATAAAGCATCTTCGCCGAATGCTTTTCGCAGTGCAACTGAGGCGGTAATTAAGTTGTCACGTGATTTTTCAATAGCGAGGCGTTTGAGAATGTCTGATAAGATCGTACTAAATCGAAATACGTCTGCATCATATGTGGTTTTTAACATTTCTGCAACGGCTCCTTTACCGCATCCTGCAAGTCCAACGAGGCCGATGATATGTTTTGGCATATGGAGTGATAATACGATAATTGGGGTCAGGCACCAAGGTGTGGATAAGTTTTATTAAAAAAACTTATCCACACCTTGGTGCCTGACCCCGATCAAACCATTTTGCGAGCCGTGGCCCTGATTGCCCTGTATAATTTGATTGTAAATCTGCGCCATATAGTATATCTGGTTTTGCCACCATACGTTCATATGTCATTAAACAAATTGGTTGAGCATCTCGTAAAATAAAATCATGATCATGTGTA
>JAHFIO010000050.1 GCA_023246325.1 Candidatus Uhrbacteria bacterium
ACAACGGATGGTTTCCAAAATATACAAGTTGCTGCGCCTGCGCCCATAGTAGGAGAATATCGTGTGTCGAATCAATATAAAACCGTAGAATTTATTCCTGAGTCAGCGTGCGGAACAAATTCTTGCGGAAGAACAATTTTTTGTTTACCGGGAGATGGAGTAATCGAAGTCACTGCAAAAGCAGCAAGCCTTTCTAAAGATGCGCCTGCACCGACTGCTGATCTTACATCAAATGGATATAATGGTATTGTTTCTGTTGTGGGTAATTCACTTGATGGAAATAAAAATGGTAAAGGTGAAGGGCCACCAATTGATTCGTATATTTGGAGATTCGGGACTACAAATGATATAAAAATTTCTCCTCCACAAATTACAGATACACAACCAAGTTCTGATCCATCGACTGGCGGAAATTCAAATATTGCATTAGATCGTCCCGTGACGGTAACCTTCGATAGTTTGTTGCAGTCTTCATCCGTTGATACATCGAATGCAAAAATTGAAGCATATGGATATAAGGAAACTGATCCAGATACTTTTTGGTGGCAAACATCCGTTCAATTATTACGCGATGATTTGCAGCCAATAAATTATTTGGCCATACCTCCAGATATCGCAACGAAAGCAGCTATACAAATTTCACATCGTCAATTTTTGAAATCTGATTTATATCCAAATTTAAATTATTATGATCCAACCATTCTTTCTGGTGTGCAGGATGCGTATCAAAATTGTTTTAATCCTGCCGGCAAATGTGGGAGTGGAGTAGGTGCACCTAATTGTTGTAATGCATTGTCAACAGATGAAACATGTCAAAAATCTTTATGTCGCAATACGCCAAATACAGATAGATGTAAAAAAATACTTGCCCTATAGAATATGAAACGACGCATAATCCATCTACTTCTTTCCTTGTACATCGTATGTGTTGGTGCTTTTGGTTTTATTGTGCCGGTTGCAAGCGCTCAGTCTTCTGTAGCATCAGGATTAAATGGCATAGGGAGCACTATTAAATTATCAAATTCGGATCCGCGTCTTATAGCGGGAAAAATTATTAATGTTGCCTTAGGTTTTATTGGTGTCGTTCTTGTATGCATTATTTTGTATGCAGGATTTTTATACATGACAGCAGGTGGTGAAACAGAAAAAACAAGCAAAGCAAAAAAAATGATTCTTGGTGCTATTATTGGTTTAGCAATTATTTTATCTGCGTGGGCGATAACGACATTTATTATTAATTCATTATTACAAGCTACAACAGGTGAAGGTGGAGGAGTGGGTGGCGGGGGTGGTGGAGGAAGTGGCGGTGGGCTTGGAGGTGGAGGAAGTTCTACATTTCGCGTTGATTCTATTGTGCCATCTGGAAATACCGCTATTCGAAATGTAGAAGTGGCAATTGTATTTACAAAATTTGTAGATTCTACAACGGCTGCTGGAATTTTAGTTCAAGAAAAAATTGCGGGAACAAATGTTGCTGGTACCATTACGGTGAATGGACAAACAGTTACCTTTACACCAATTGATGCATGCCCTTCTCCAAATGCAGATCGTAAATGTTTAAAAGCGGATACGGATTATATTGTACGAGTTGGTACCACGGTCAAATCAACTGCAGGAACGCCGATAAGTTGTTTGAAGGCAGGAAGTTGCCAAGGTGAATTTAAGACGGGGAGTTTAGTGGATACGCAAGCGCCAGTAGTAAAACTTACGTTTCCAACTGATGGTATGTCGGTACCACAAAATTTTGTACAAGATGTACTCGCGGGTATTACGGATGATGCTGGGGTAAAATTGGCACAATTTTTTGATGGGTCTACTGATATAGGTACGGACGCTGTTCCTGCCGGAATGCCAGCACCTCTTACATATAATGCACGTATTGGCTGGATAACAACTGGGGTACCACTGGGCACACATACTCTTTCTACTATAGCAAAAGATGTAGATACAAATTCAACACGAAGTAATAGCGTATCGGTTGTTATTCGGCCTGATCATTGTTTTAATAAAAAAATGGATGATACTGTAGGTGAAACAGGAATAGATTGTGGTGGAAATGTAGCGTCACCAGAATATTGTGGTGCATGTTTAGGTGGGAGTTGCGTAAAAAATAGTGATTGTCAAAGTGGTGTATGTCAAAATAATATATGTGTAGCAAAACCACTTATTATTGGCGTTACACCAATTGATGGAAGACCTGGTATTTTTATGACATTGCAGGGTGTTAATTTTGGGGATGCAGTTGGTACGGTGAAATTTTTAGGAAATCCTACTATTGCGACAGATGATAAAATTGCTATAGCGCCACTTGTGTGTACATCGGATGGAGTTTCAACATGGAAAGATTGGCGAGTTGTTGTCGCTGTTCCTGATGGTGCAGTGGCAGGTCCCATAGAAATAAAAAATGTTTCTAGTACGTTAACAGATAGAACTGATGATGATAATGGGCCAAAGTTTCCAGATTTTACTCCAAATACAAATGCGTATCCAGGTATTTGTGGCATTAAGCCTGTATCAGATATTGTTGGTAATACTATAGAAGTAGTTGGTGCTTCATTTGGAAGCGCGGCAGCTAAAGTTTTATTTGGTTCAGAATCTGTTATTACAAATTTTTCATCTTGGTCTGATGCGTCTATTAAATTTTCTGTTCCCGTTGTAGACAATGGTCCATATGATGTAGCTGTTCTTGTGGGCACGAGCAGTCAAAGCAATGTGATGGGTTTTACAGTTTTAGAAAAAAGTTTATTACAACCACCAGTATTAGATGATATTTCTCCGGTGCAAGGGCCACAGCAACAATATATAACGTTATATGGAAAAAACTTTGGGTATGATATTGGTACTATTGTTTTTGCGGATGCATTGGGTGGTGTAGAAGCGGTTGGGGACACTGCCTTTCCAGCTGAATGTGGGAATTCATTTTGGACGAATACAAATGTGACTGTAAAAGTTCCATCTGTATTTAAAAATAATACAGCCACCATGCCAGGAACATATCGTGTAAAACTTATTCGTCGTGATGCAGCTGAAACTAATGTAAAAGATTTTAAAATAATTACAGGTACACCAACGCCTGGAATTTGTGCAATACAACCAACTCTCGGACCAGCAGATACCGCAGTTACTTTGTATGGAGAGAGTTTTGGTATTTCGAAACCAAGTGTTACGTTTTCAAAAAATGCTTTAGCGCTTGTGACAGATTTTCAAAATAAACGTGTAGATGCAAAAGTTCCAACGAATGCAATTACAGGTCGTGTTAAATTAACGACATCTGCGGCTCTCGATTCAAATACGGTAGGTTTTCAAGTATATAATTGTAATATAGATCCAAGTATTTGTGGTCCTGTAAAAGATTTTAAATGTTGTACAAGCGGTCAATGTGTGAAAGCAACTGCGTCCTGCAATGCATTGGGGCAGACTTCAGAATATGGATGGAATATGTCGACAGGATTAATTCCTGTTTCACCTCGTGTTATAGAAGAATGTAATCCAAATGCGCCAAAACCTCCAGGCGCACCAACGCCTTCACCATCGCCATGGATATCAAGAACAGGTGGAGATAGTGCGCCTATAGATTCAGTCGTTACTATTAGATTTGATCGGCCATTAGGAGATAAATCAATGAAAGGACCGCCATCATCAGTTAAACCTTCTGCATTTACATTAGATGCATGTATAGGAACGGGAAGTGATCCATGTTCGACTTTAGAACCAGTAAGTTTCAACATGTATTTCCGATCTGAAAATAATAATCAGGATGTGGTTACACTTGAGCCAATCATGAAATTAAAACCAAGTACCGTATATTCAGTTTCGGTTTCGTCTGAAATTAAGGCAGATGGTCCAGGTGGAGGAACCATGGATATTTTAAAACGATGTGGCGTTGGAAAAAGTGGTCAGACATATGGGTATTGCTTTCGTTTCAAAACACGCATGAGTACAACTCCAACACAAATTGGCAGCGTGGGTGTTTTTCCAAATCCATTTAGAATGAAAAATGTTGGTGATACAACTGGGTATGAAGCAGTACCACTTGCTTCAGATGATGCGTGTATAGTTTTGAATTGTAATAATTTTGGTTGGAATTGGTATACGGGGTCTGATCCTTCTGCGCAAGATGGTCGCGCGTCTATTACGAATAATAAACAAGATAGTAAAATATTATGTCGTCAACAAGGTACAGGTTTACAAGAAACCGTTACAGTTCCTGTTGATGTAAATGCGAAAGTTGTTCAGACTATACCTATTCTTGGCACAGCGCAGTTATATGTAAATTTTGTTCCGCCACATGTTGAAGATTTTGGTCCAAATTGTGATGAAGCATGTTCGAATGCACTTATTTGGGCGCGATTTAGTTCGGCGATGAGTCAAAAAACAACAACGGATTTAAATAATATACTTATTCAAAAATGTAAAAATGAAACGTGTGATGAAACGGAATTAAGCGCACCGATTGCGTTGAAAAAAGCTATTCTTTCTCAGGCGCCAGGGAATGCGGGCGGAGATATACGTGAAAGATTTTTGGGTATAACGCCTATGGCGAATTTAGACAGCAATGCATTTTATAGAGTTTTATTAAAAGGTGGAGCCGCAGTTCCAACGGGAATGACAGGTGTAAACGGAATTCCATTATCTGAATTAAATAATCCACAAGGATTTACATGGAAGTTTAGAATTAAAAAAGATTTAAATTCATTTTGTATTCCTACACGTGTAGATGTAACGCCTTTAGAAAAAATAGAATATCAAATATACGCAAGTCAATTATTTATGATGTCGCCATATGGCCCTGCAGATTCTTGTTCAGCAGGAGGCCAAATGCTTGTGACTTCCGGTGATACATCGTGGGCTACAAGTAAACCAGAAGTTGCTGCATTATTTGCAAGTGGGAAATTAGATACGGGCGCAAAATTGCCGGCAGGATGTACAAATAATTGTTTAGCTTCAGGATCGGTTGGTCGATATGGATTAACGGCAGTGTGTGGGAATGGGGTTGTTGAAACAACGGATGCATCGTATTGCAAGGTTCGCTCAGGTACAACAAAAACAACTCCTCGCGGGACTGCGTGTAGTATATTATCTGCATCTGCTAATGCGGGCGAACAATGTGAACCAAGTAAAGATGGTCTTGATATTTGTGATACACAGACTTGTTTATTTTTACCAGTAAAATCAGTTTCAACTGGAGGCACATGCGGGAATGGAAAGATTGATGTAGGTGTTGGAGAACAATGTGATTTTGGGACATTCTGTCATTATGCGCCAGATATAAAAGATTCCGCTAAAACCGTTGCTGAAGGCACGCCATGTTCAACTGCATGTACGACGGCTGGTGGGACATGTCAACCGATGCCATATCGTGGTTGTTCAAGTACTTGTTTACATTTGGGATCAGGTGCGGGGAAGTCTACATGCGGAAATGGAGATGCACTTGGTGATGGAAAAGATTGTGATGACTCTAATCGCACGGATGGTGATGGATGTAGTTCGATTTGTTTACACGAAGGTTCTCATCCTGCTGTGGAAGTATTTTCTACATGTGGAAATGGAAAACTAGAACCTGGAGAAACATGCGAAAGCTTGACAGCGGGTGGACCGATACCTGCAGGATGCGATCCATTGAAATGTGTTCATCTAGGAAATATTGCATGTAATAAACCATCGGATTTAGGCTGTTGTGGAAATGGTATAGTAGAAAGTGGAGAATCTTGCGATGATGGAAATACAGATTCAAAAGATGGATGCAGCAGATCTTGTTTAATGGAAGGATCAAGCTCGGCCTATACCGATATACATGGGCAGGATGCATTTGCGCCTAAACCAAGTTTTTGTTCAGATTCTGTTATAGGTGTGGGTGAAGAATGTGATGCGGCGATGTCATCCGATATATTGAGTGGTGCGATGGGAATTGATTATGTCAAATTATATGCGAATGCAAAGCTCGTAAGTGCGAATATTAATTTACTTCGTATTGAAAGCGCGGCCGCACAAAAGAAAGTTTTAGGCGGCGTATTAAAAGGAGATGGAGATATTGATCCAATTCAATTAGCTTATATTGAAGGGAATACAGCTATTATTCAAAAATATATTGGAACTCCAACACGACCAGTTGATGCAAATAATAGAATGTCGTCGGATATCAATGCGACTTATGCAACAAAGTCTGGAAAAGGAGTATATGGATTACAATGTGGTATGCACGATGAAAGCCAATGTCCAAAAGACATGGGGCTAGATGATTCAGGTTGTTGTAGTGAAAGACCGATCGCTATTAGTCGGTACCCAACCGGCACGGATATTTGTCGTAATGTTCTTGTAAACGTAACGTTTAATATAGGAATGAATGCAGATTCAGTTACGAATAATTTTGAATTATTAAGTGCGGCACCTATGATGGGCTGTCCATCAGGCACACAAGAAGTTTTAATAGCGAAAGAATATTCTACAAATATTGTAGGAAAATTGAAATATGCATGGGATTCATTTGTTCAATGGATAACAAC
>JAHFIO010000051.1 GCA_023246325.1 Candidatus Uhrbacteria bacterium
GAACGATACAGAAATTTTTCAAATTATTTGCGTTGACAAAAACTTCTGGTTTTTGGTTCCATTATTATGGTACTTTTGATCAAAGTGCAACCATTGTCTTGTCTATTGTATTTAATTTTTTTCTTTTACTAGTGGGTTGTGCAGGAATTATTTTCGTAATTTTGAAACGAGACTATAAAAATATGTTATTACGGATATGTTTTTTTGGGATTGTACTTATGTCAGTAGCACCTACCATTTCTGTTGTTGTGAATAGGTATCGAATTCCCATGCTTCCATTTTTTACTTTGTTTGCAGGATATTGGCTCGTGAATTCAAAAGGGAGAGAGAGAATATATAGCGTGATTATTGCTGTATCTTTTCTTTTTTTCTCGACTGGAGTGGATATGTGGGGAAGTTCTGAAAAAATCCTTGAGCATGTGCGACGTATACGTGCGTAAGGTACACTTTTTAGTATGATATCAAATCTGACACCTCAAGTACATGCATCACACTATACACGTCTTGGATATTTATTCCCGGAGCGTTGGGCAAGTTATTGGCATCAAATTGATGCAGTACGAGCATGTACACCAGAGCGGATTTTAGAAATTGGTGTAGGAAATAATATGGTCACATATGCGTTACGTATGATTGGCTTGACGGTTGATACGCTTGATATAGATTCAACTTTATATCCAACATATGTAGGATCGGTTATATGTATACCCGTGCAGGATGAAATATATGATGTAGTGTTGTGCGCTGAAGTGCTAGAACATTTGCCCTGGGATCAATTTTCGATAGCGCTCGCTGAAATAAAACGTGTTACAAAAAAAACAGCGATTATTACATTGCCACATGCAGGATATGTTTTTTCTTTTTTATATAAAATTCCTTTTGTTACATGGCGTGCACTTGGTTTTAAGATTCCTTTTTTTTGGAAAACGCATATATTTAATGGGCAGCATTATTGGGAAACGGGAAAAAAGGGGTATGCACGTTCTCGAATTTTGAGAGCCGTGAAAGATGCGGGATTTGTTGTTAAGACTCAGAGAATATTTCCTGACGATCCCGCTCATTTTTGTATGGTGTGCGAAAAAATATGAGAATCGCGATTCTGTTAAATGCACGTTTTCCAACTGAAAAAGCTTACGGAATACAAGTGCTTGCGATGGCGCGTGGATTTCGAGACTCTGGGCATGATGTTGCCATTGTTTTTCCGAGACGCTCACGAACTCCCTATGTGCAGGATACAGGGATAGATTTTATTCCTTTTGGGACTTTTTTACACTTGTCTTGGGGTTGGGTTTTTCATCTTGCGAGAATATTGGGAGCGCTTCAAAGTGTTTCGGTTTTAAAAAAATGGAAATCAGATGTTGTTTTAGTGAATGATCCAGTACAAGCGGCATTTCTAGGAAGTAAAATGAATGTAGTATGGGATGTGCACGATACACCAAATCCAAAATCAATTTGGCGTCGTATATTAATTCAATATATATTGAAAAAAGTAAAAGGTATTGTAAGTACTAATAATTTAAAAATAGATGTATTAAAAAATATATCGCAGTATATACCATTGTATATCGTGTTACCAAATCCAGTCAGTTTTGATATTTCAATATATAGAAATATACATCGAGATGATGCAAGACAAAAACTTGGTATTTCATTAACTGAAAAAATAGTAGTATATGCAGGGCAATTGTATGACTGGAAGGGTGTAGATACTTTGATACTGGCAGGAACGCAAATTGATGATATACGAATACATATCGTTGGAGGGCAGGGAAGCGATTTAGAGCGATGTAAAAAAATAGCAGGTAAAAATATTATTTTTCATGGCATGCAAAAACCTGAAATGGTTCCATATTGGTTACGTGCGGCAGATATAGTTGCTGTACCAAATTCAGGAAAATTTGAAGTATCGATACGTGATACAAATCCGTTGAAGTTGTATGAAGCTCTAGCTGCTGAATCTGCAATTATTGCAAGCGATTTGCCTTCATTGCATGAAGCGACAGGGAATTCAGGGGCGGTAAAATTTGTTGAGGCTGACAATGTGGAGGCATGGGGTTCAGTTATTTCAACTATGATGTCGGATGTCATGTGTATTATGAAAATGCGGGATGCGGCTCATCATTTTCCTAGGTTGGTGAATGCGAGAGAAAGAGCGGAAGCATCAGTTTGTTTTTTCAGAAATTGTGTATAGTGGACGTGTGCTTTTTTGTTCAAAAAATCTTTGTATGTATATTCCAAGTAGTATTAGGGTACAGGCAATGAGCAGTAGATTGAATCCTAAGATAAATGTAAGAACACAGTTCATTATTATGAGGTATATGGGGAGCATGGTAAATGAATATACAGAATCTATAAATAATTTTGTTTTTTTTCTAAAATTCCATTGTGATTTTCCGGTGATGCGTTTCATACGTATATAGGGTAGTGTCATAAATTCAAATCCTGTATGTATAATTTGAAGCATAAAATGAGAATTTCGTTTTCGCGATGTGCATATAATTTTTTGCACTTCTTTATCAAATAATATAAAATCAAATCCACCTTTTGGAATTTTTGTATTGCCAAAGGTTCGTATGGTCCACCAAAATATTTTAGCGAAAAAATGTGTCATTACATCATCATCTCGATGAATACGCTCTGCTATAATAATTTTATTTCCTTTTTGCCACATACGAACCATTTCTAAAATTAATTCTGCTGGATCTTGCAAATCCGCCATTATAACAGCAATACAATCTGAAGAAATATAATTGCATCCTGCAAGGAGGGCTATATGTGCACCGAAATTTTGTGATAATCGTAAAACATGAATACGAGAATCTTCTGTCGCTGCATTTTGCAGTATTGAATAAGAAGTGTCGTTAGATCCGTCGTCTACAAAAACGAGTTTTCCAGTTATGTGTGGTATACGATCTAAAATGTCTAATAATTTAGGTATAGTTGTAGGCAAATTTTTTTCGTTCAAGTATACAGGAACTAAAATAGTGATTGATGGTGGCATAGTATTTATTATTAAGTTTTAAGTAGGGTGCATACATGAGTATGATAGTTCTCATTAGATGGGAATGACAAGCGGCTGACAATGTGGCAAGCTATTTAGCATGAAATTGATTGTACGGACATTGCGCTTTTATCAAAACAATAAGCAAGATATAGGTATATACACACTTGCATTTACTGTACGTTTTATTTTGTTTTTTATTATTGTAGTTTTGATAG
Source organism: Candidatus Uhrbacteria bacterium (assembly GCA_023246325.1). GTDB lineage: Bacteria > Patescibacteriota > Patescibacteriia > 2-12-FULL-60-25 > 2-12-FULL-60-25 > JAHFIO01. The sequence continues at coordinate 3,220 of JAHFIO010000051.1, forward strand.
GTGAAAAAGGACTTAAATTAGGGGATAGTGTACAATATATTGGTCTTGCACGTTCGCTTTTGAATGGTCAGGGTTTTGTATTAGATGGCATGCCGTTTTTTTTCAGAACAATTGGGTATCCATTTTTTTTAGCGGGAGGACTTATAATATTTCGTGGAATTGTAGGATTTGTTTTTTTTCAAATTATTCTATCATCGTTTCTGCCACTTATTATTAAGCGTTTAGCTAAACAGCTTGGGATGTCTGAAAAAATTGCATTCATGTCTGCTTGTGTAGTCGCATGTGAGCCACATCTTGTTTTCTATTCTGTGACAGTGATGACTGAATCAATATATACGCTTATTTTATTTGCAGGATGCTTGTATATATTTCGTGCGATGGAAAATAAAAAATATGTTTATAGTGTATATGCAGGAATTTTATTTGGGATAGGAATGCTCGTTAAGCCACTTTTGCAATTATTTCCACCCATATTTTTTATTTGTATCTTGCCATGGCGAAAAAAAATATCGTTAGTAGGTGCATTGAAACATGTTGCTATTATTTTAGGAATATGTTTTGTCGTATCTTTTTCATGGATGTATCGTAATTATTCTATATTTCATTCGTTCGCATTAAGTAATCAAGGCTCTGGAGCGCTTCTTGGGTACTTAGGAACATCTATTGTATCGGTACGTGACAAGATTACATATCAAGATGCAGAAAAAAAAGTTTTGGCAGAGTTCACCGATAGAAATGGTGCATATATTTCGGAGGCAAATCGAGGAAGATTGTATAATACTCAGGCTTTTGAATATATAAAAATGTATCCAAATATTTTCGGTACATTGCTTATCATTAATACTATTACATTTTGGACATCGTCAAATTATAATTCATTTTTGAACTATTATCATTTAGTGCCCGCGATTGATCACAGTGTTTTACCGCCCACTCACTATCTCGCACAGGGTAGAATGAGAGAATTCTTTTTTTCATTTTGGAAAATATTTTCACAACCATTTTATTTTATTGGAGTGATTGGGCGTATAATTTGGACCACGGTGTTATTTTTGTTTTTATTTGGAGTGTTGAAGGCATATGCTTCGTATCCTACAAATAGATATCCATTAATATTCCTTATGTCTCTCTGCGTTTATTTGACTATGATGGTATGGGTAGATGGTTTGGGTATTGAAGCTCGATTACGATATCCACTTATACCCATTGAGATACTATATGCGGTATATGGATACACTATTTTACAAAAAAAATATGGACATGAGCCCACATAACCAATCTTTTAAAGTGCTTGCCGTAAAAGGTGTGGCTGCGATTTCATTCCAAAATGTACTTTTACAAGGTATTTGGTTTTTTACATCTATTGTATTATTAAATGCAATATCTGTAACAGAATTTAGTATTTTAAAAATAGTTTTTGCTACAATAGCGGTGCCGTCTGCACTTTTTATTGCAGGATTAGATCCGATTATTTTAGCAGATATGGGGGTAGAGCGTGAGCGAGGAAATATGGGCGTAGTAAAAAGTTTATTTCGTGCGTATATTATTTTTGAACTTGTTGCCGCTTGTTGCATATGGATAGGTTTTGTTTTTTTCTTATCATTGTTTAAGCAATATTTTGAATATTCCAGTGTAGGTACGTTGGTTAGTCAATCAGGAAGTTTACATAATACGTATCAATATCTCTTTGCTGCATCTTTTACTATTTTTTCTAAACCACTTCAAAATATTTACATACAATTTTTTAGTTTGTATTTTCAGTTTACTCGCGTTACCTATGTAAAATTATTTGATGAATTGGTTACATTGGGAGCAACGGTATATTTTGTATTTTTTTTACATCAAGGAATTTATGCGGCAATTCTTATACAGATTGTTTCCCCTTTTGTTGCTTTGGCACTTACAACTCCTGCTGTTATTGCATTATACAAAAAACAATTACATGAAGTAAAATCAGAATCGGCGGATTTTTTTGCTCGTATTAAAGCACACGGAAAATGGAGTATAGGTTCAGCTTATGTTATGAAAGTTACGGATGCATTACATCTATATTTTATAGATCAGTTTATTGGGCGTCCTGCTGTTGCTATTTTCTCCTTGGCTGATGCGTTATGGGGACATCTTATTAGTTTATTTCCTATTAAATCTATACTTGATACTGTGGTTCCACAGCGCTCGTTAGATGAAACTGTGGCACGAAATAATTTGATTCGTGGAATTAAATATTCTTTTTTGGGATTTATGATATTAGGAAGTGGTGCTGCTATCGGCGGTTATCCTTTTTTGTATATGTTTTTTCCTAAGTATATTCAATCGTTCCCTGTTTTTCTTGGGTTGCTTTTATTAATACCTCGTATTGCTTTCTCATCGGCCCTTGCTCCATTACTTCGCGCATATAAATATCAGTTTGTTGGTTTTACGGCTGCATGTATTTCTCTTTTTTTCACAACAGTTTTTGCATATATCTTGTATCCTGTATTCGGTATGAAGGGAGTTGTATGTGAAGTTGTATTAACAAGTTCGGTATACGTTTATATAAACTATGTATTGTTTATAAAAAAATATCCAGCTTTTAGAATACAATGCAGAGAAATTTTTTCATGGGATGCATATGATTCTGAATTGATTGGTATTGCGATAAAAGGATTTTGGATTGGGTTGAATAAAATTCGACGAAAGAACGTGTGACAGCTTATACATTATCGCGAACTTCCACAGGTATCATTATGTTGTATAAAAATGTAGATTTTTATATATCTAGTCTTGCTTTGAGCAATAACTCGGCCATATAAAAATCAGTTATCGTGTCTATGTCTATAGAATCGGTTTTTTCAATTTTATGAAATGCGATATGCGGACCAGACATCGATTTTTGAAGCATTATTGTGTCATAGCGTATTGCTATACAATCTGTATGAGATAAACAGAGTGGAAATAATTGACGCGGCATTCCAAAAGGTTCATCACATCCTGTCATTGTTTTCGGGCAAAACGGAATTACATATTTTTCGCTTTCATCTAAGCGCCATAATTTATATGGATGTTTAGATGCTTCACATACTGTACGAGATGATGTGGCTGTTGGATCTTGCAATAATATATTGATACATGCGTCAATGAATTCCGGT
>JAHFIO010000052.1 GCA_023246325.1 Candidatus Uhrbacteria bacterium
TATGCTAGGACGGCTCACATGTAAAAAATGCCATTTTGTTTTTCATGAAAAAACGTCACCTCCTGCCGTGAAGGGGATATGTTCGGTATGTGGTGGAAAATTATATAAACGGCAGGATGACCGAGAGGATTTAATTCGCGCACGTTTGCGCGCATACCATTTTATGACTGAACCCTTAGCAGGATACTATCGTCGATCTGGGGTATTTATGCCCGTGAAAGCCGAGCTCACAACTGAAATCGTCTTTAAAGATATTATAAAAAAAATGGCAAAATTAGGGTTTATAGCGTAGTGTGGGGTCAGGCACCAAACTGTGGATAAGAGTCAATTCATTCTTATCCACAGTTTGGTGCCTGACCCCACACTATGTCTCTCATAAAAACCTCGGAAGAAATTGAAGCCTTAAAAGAAGGTGGTATTATTTTATGCCATGCTTTGCAACAAGCCATGAAAGTTTGTATCGCAGGTGCATCGACCGAAGATATAGACTTAGCTGCACGCACATATATGGAAGCGCATGGTGCGAAACCATCTTTTTTAGGATATAAAATAAAAGGCGTGACAAATCCATTTCCTTCAACCGTTTGTATTTCAATAAATGATGAAGTTGTACATGGTACAGCGCATCCTGCACGCATAATAAAAGAAGGGGATATAGTAGGACTAGATATTGGATGTTGGTATAAAGGACTTGCGACCGATATGGCGACAACCGTCATCGTGGGCCAAGTACCCGAAAAAGTGAGCGCGCTCGTTGCTGACACTCGCGAATCATTGGTTCGCGGGTTGAGCACTATTAAAGCAAAAAAAACTGTTATGGATATAGGCGCTGCTATTGAAGATTTTCTCAAACCAAAAAAATATGGCATTGTAAAAGATTTGGTTGGGCATGGTGTTGGACATGCGGTGCACGAAGAACCACCTATACCAAATTATCGCGAGCGTGGATATGCGCCAGTCATTTTAAAAACAGGAATGGTTCTCGCTATCGAGCCAATGGTGACTTTAGGCGATTGGCGTGTGCAAGTAAAATCAGATCAATGGACTATTATTACGCGCGACGGATCTTTAGCCGCGCATTTCGAAGTTACGATAGCGGTGACGGATAGCGGACACGATTTAATTACTCCTTGGCCTGACGTATGAGAGTTCTTGGTTTAGATTATGGTTCGCGTCATATTGGTGTGGCATTAGGTGATACAGATTCACGCATCGCATCTCCTTGGGGAGTTATTGATTATGAAAATCGTTCAGATGCATTAGAACGCATTCACTCCATAATTCGGCAGGATGCGGTTTCTGCCATAGTAGTTGGCGTTCCACATATACTACGCGACACATCTCAAATCACCGCACAAATACGTGAAGCTCGTTCTTTTTTGCAGGATGTGGAAAAATTCGGCATTCCTGTTCATGAAACTGATGAAACAATGTCAACAAAGCTTGCGGCTGTGTATATGCGTGATCGCAATGAAAAAGGAAAACGTGATGATATGGCCGCGGTTGTTATTTTGCAAACATGGTTAGACACGAAACCTTCATTGGAAAATGAATAGAAGTTGTGGATTATTATAATTAGTATTATATATAAAAAATATGACAGATAAACATGACGACCCACCATCAAGTAAAAAACCTCCACAGATGCCGCCAGTACTTGCACAGAAACCAGGTACAGCATCGGATGCTCTGCATACATTTGTATTGACTCAAGAAGAGGTTATATCGGATATGTCTCCTGAAGATATGCAAATTTTAAACGATCTACAATTATTTCAGACTATGGATGACATAGGAGAAGCAATGATAGAGCAAGATATTGGAGATTCGTCTTCGCAAGATGCATTTGATACACAAATCGCGCTACACCACATCTCTCAAGTAGATATATATGATGCGCAGTGTCGCTTAGATGATTTAATAGACAATCCTGACAAAAGAAAAAAACTATCTCCAAAATTTCTTCAGACAAGTATGCGCGAACATATTATTGAAAGGCTTCTTGCTCCATACAGTGAGATACTTATAACAAATCCTTCATCCGCATTAGCAAATTTTTTACAATCAGCGAAAGAAAGTCAGCTACCAAAAGAATATAGTGACATCATTGAGGCTATTCTCGTAGAAAAGATTACACATGCCTTATCTCCGTGACACGGTTTTCGTTTTATCCAAATCACCTTTCCGCGAACAGGATCGCGCATGTATTGTGTATGGTCGCGAACATGGTTTATTATATGCGGTTGCGCGTAGCGCTTCATCAAAAAAATCTAAACAAGCACCACATCTTGAACCACTAACCGTATCTCATATTATGATTGCAAAGGGCGCTACTTTTGATAAACTTGCAGTCGCACGTGCAGAACCGCGTTCATGGTATGCACATACACACCCACGTCTTGCACATTATGCTATAGCACTTGGATTTACAGGTCTCGCGCAAAAATTATTATATCCGGGTGTCGTAGATGAAAATATTTTTAATTTATTTTGTGAACTATGTGAAATAACGGGTAATCTTCCGCAAGAACCATCTCTCGAACGATCAAGATTTATTTTTTCTGCTGCAACGGTTAAATTACTCGATATGCTTGGATATGCGCCAGCTCCACATCCTGCCTACCCGGTGATTGCATTTATGCAAAGGTCCCCATTACGTGATTGTCTACGTATCACCGCAACTACCCATGAATTAGACCGTGCATCTAGCTTTGTGGATGAGGCTCTTACTCATACACCGCTTCAGGATGACAGCGCATCTAAACATATGATATTATTTTAATATATGAAACAATCACCTTCATACGAACAACAAACAACACGCGTCAGTAAGCAGGATGAAATGCACCATGACATATCCGGTATGGGTGGAAATAGCGTCGGCAGGATGGGGACAGAAACAAAGGTGCCATTGGTAGACATAAGTCCAAAATTACGAGCACGATGGGCGGAGCAAAAAGCTGAGCGTGATAGAATAGCAATTGAAAAAGCGGAGAAAGGGTTATAGTTTGATTTTTTATATAAAAAGTGCTTAGATAAACTAAGTTCTTTTTACGGAGGTTCACATGTTCATACGTTATGATCATTACGCAGAATATACTGGTGCAAAGCCACATGCAGAGCAAGCCAGTATTCTGAAAGAAGTGTTTCCAGAACTGAAAACATATAGTGAAAAATTGTGTGATGAACCTATCCTGCCGGGGTCGGAAGGAAAATTTCTTATTCCGGACTGGCGAAAAATTTCTTCACAGTATGGCGCGGCAGTGTGCAAAGTTATACAAAAACTTGCAGAACGTAGACAGGTGGAAAATTATCGTGAATGTCAATTTTCACCAAAGTATATTCAGCAAAAACCACATTCGCATGTGATGTGGGGAGAGCTGAATATATGGCAAACGAAATTTGATATCTATGTATTGGATGCGCAATTCGGTTTGCGGCATCGGGAAAAAAGTATACACGATGTTCGTGTATATAGGCCTGAAGTTCATGAAACCGTGACTGAGTATCTTTTGGGTGCATATGCCGGGCTCATTATGCTTCTCACACATCCGGAACGAGAAAGGTCTTTCGAGCAAGTTCATCCTGATTTTGGTGGTGATGAATATGCTCCTTATGGAGATGGGGTATTCACCATGGCTACTTCATCCTGCTTTTATGAGAGCAAATTGCAGTTTTATGCATCGGTTATTGATCAACCGCGTAAATCGTATGGCTGCATTTCAGGGTTTTTGAAGGCTTGACAGGTTCGGCTATCTATGCTAGATTAGCTTATAGTTGTCACTGGTTCTTTTCTCATATGGAGGTTTCATCATGCATACGTCTACCGATTCGCGCAGCAACCGCCGGAACAACGAGGATGCTCGTCCCAAGGACACCTCGCCCGTGGTCGTCTTCGACAAGAACACGTTCGAGGCCCACAACTGGCGCAAGTTCGTCATGTACTTCCGCTACGGTGTGATGCGGACGGAGAAGGGTGCCATGCACTGTCCGACTCTGGATCTGGGTACCATGACGCTCGCTTTCGATCAGGATCGTCACGAGTACTTTTTCTACGGCACGTCGAATTCGGAGACCTACCCCGACAACAAAGACAAGAGCCGTGTGATCGAGTGTGAGGGTACGAGCGCCATGGCGATCGAGCATGCGCTCGAGCGTCTCTGCATCGACAAGCACAAGAAGATGCTGGTCGTGACTCTCCCAGGAAACGGTATCGTTCGTATCTGGAAGGGTGGGCTTTTCCAGGGTCTTCGCGTGTGGGCTGCGGGCGTTCCCGAAACCCTTCCTGCTGCCGAAACGGCAGGATACCGACTCTGATTTTTCAGAGGTCACTTCAACCGTTATAACAGAAATGTTATGACGGTTTTTTTATTGGGGTCAGGCACCAAAGTGTGGATAAGTTTTTTTAAAAAAACTTATCCACACTTTGGTGCCTGACCCCAATATCCTTGACATATAATTGACGACTAAAAATTGCACACCTACTATGTAAGAAGTCCCTTGGACAATAACAACACATACAAGGAAGTGACTCATGGTTACTACGTCAAGCCAAAAGCAGCTTGTTGCGTTTTTGACTCGTGCGCGAAGTGCATCCGAGGTTGCGAAAAAGCTGAAGATTAGTTTGAATGATGCGCGCGTGCTTCTGAAATCTGGAATACCAAATTATGATTTGGTTGAAGGTCCGCGTAATGCGAAAAACAATAAAACGTTTATCGCTATGCCCGCTCTCAATTTGGGTACCTTGCCTAAACAAGAATGGGCACTCGGCTTGAAAGATGAAGATGCTGATAAACCGTATTTTGAAATTCTTCTTCCAGAAATTCCCGAAGCAAAAAAACTTCGTGTCATTTTGTTTGATAATTTTGCATTCGGTGGTTCGGATCATGATGCGAAATTATTTCAGCGTATTATTGGTGAAGTGCAGAAACCTAATACGTTCTGCGCTTTTAACGGAGATATTTTGGCACCCATTGTATCTCGCGGTAAACAAGAAGATCGTGATCGTGCATTGCAGAATCGTATTCAAGCTTTTGCGAAAATCATGCAACCCGTTCTTCACAAGGTAATGTGGGGACAGCAGGGATGCATGGAACGTCAAACGCAAAATACGCTCGGTGTTGATCCGATTAAATATTTCTGTAGTAAGCTGAATATTCCGTATTATGAACAACCGGTATACGTGGATATGTATTGGCGTGATAATTTGTTTACGCTGATGGCAGCCCACGGTCAGTCAACAAGTCAGACCAAGGGTGGACGTGAAAACTCTACCGAGCGTTTTGCAAATCAAGCAGGCGCTACTGATTATGTTGTTCGTGGTCATATTGGTGACGCTATGAGTCGACCCAAAGAAATGATTGTCCGTGACAATAGTGTTCCAACACTGAAGGCACGCGAACAATACATGGTTGTTCTCGGCGGGTGTAGAAAATATTGGAAATCAACTGCTGCAGTGAAGGGTCAGACGCCTACGTCTGGTGCTATTCTTGCTTTGATGTTGTATCCCGATGGGGGACGCGGCATCAAAACGATTAATGAAAGAAAGGGAGAGGATCAAGATGAACAGTAATATAATCGAAAAGTTGATTGTTTTTTGTTCAAGCCCACGTACGGTAGAAGCCATTTCTACCTATATTGGATCGAGAATGACGGTTCCTGCTATGAGCGAGCTCCAAATCCCTGGATTCACGGTTTTTCAAAATCGTGACAGTAAACAGTGCCCTATTTTCATGATTAAACCTCGTGAAACTACGGACATTGCAAAGGCGCGCATGTGGAATTTTTGGCGAGATCCAAAAGTAACTCCACTCATCTGGGTTCAGTTCGATCCCGCCTATTATAAAAAGCAGGATCGAGTTCTTCTCAAAGTATTGTCCGACGTGCACCTCGGTCACATCGAACATAACTCGAAGAAATTTCTCGCTGATATCAAATTGATTCAAGACACGCCAAATATGTTCACAACATTGAACGGCGACATGATTGAGAATGGTCTCAAAGATACTCATGGTACCTTTGATCAAATCCTTACGCCTGAAGAACAGGTATGGGGACGAGAGAATGATCCATCTCAACCAGGTCTCGTGAAGTTGTTGTGGCCTATTCGCCATAAAATTTGGTGGGCATTGCCAGGGAATCATGAACAGCGTTCATCGCGTTCCGGTAATATGTGTCCGTTGAAAGCTGCATGTAAAGTGCTTGATGTGCCGTATTTCAAAGAGCCGGTCTTTGCAGACCTGCTTACATGGAATAGGGTTTTCAATATATATGCACAACACGGT
>JAHFIO010000053.1 GCA_023246325.1 Candidatus Uhrbacteria bacterium
ATTTTATTAAAAGAAATCGGTAAACAAGAAAAGTGCGCTGTGGCAGAAAAAGATGTTGATACAGAAATAGACCGAATCTTAGAAACAATAAAACAAACTGATACGGAAACACGTGAACGTGTATCTTCACCCGAATATCGTGAATACATAACCTCTAGCATGAAAAATAGAAATGTATTACATCTTTTAAAAACAAAGGTAGTTGAAGGATATCCATCCACGCATGTCTAAAATATCGGTAGTTATTATTCCAAATGCAAAAATATCTACCGTCATCGGCAGGATAGGAATGGCGTGGAAAATAAAATTAATGGCCCCTGCAATTGAGGGCCGTGCAAATGAAGCATTAATACAATTTTTATCTGAAATATTAGATATATCTCCATCCTGCATACACATTATAAAAGGACATACTTCAAAAAATAAAATTGTTGAAATCCGTGATATAACCTTAGGTCAAATTGAAGAAATTTTACACTAATGGATCATGTCCACCAGGATGCCAAGGAGTGCACCTCATAATTCGTTTCAACGCCAACCATGACCCGTGGATAAGTCCATACTTACCCACAGCTTGATACCCATATTCTGAACAAGTAACGTCATATCTACATACTTGGTACTTAAAAAACCGTGATAAAGGGCCGTGATCTGGGGATATTGTATGTTGGTATATCTTTATCAACAGTTGTCCACAGTATCTAGGTATGTGAAGAAGGTGGATTTTCATGTTTTTTTGTATATTTTACCCCTCGTGAGGAAAACTTCGCTGGTTTCTCTAATGCGAATGGTATTTTTTTAATCATTCTACGTATTTCTTCTCGTAATATACGATATTCTATATCTTTTATAATTGGCTTTAATATAAATAAAAGATGTACATTGTTTGGGATATCCTTCCATATTTCATGGATCACAGCTCTCATTCGTCTTTTAACACGATTTCTATCAATAGCAAGTTTCATGGCCTTGGTTGAAGTAATAAAACCCACTAAAGACTTTAATTCTGGCTGTTTTCGAATCCGCAAAGCGCAATATGGGCCATGAATTGGTCTGCCTTGAGTAGCAAGTTTTATATAATCTCGCTTTTTATTTAATCTTCGTGCTTTATCTAACATATATTTTAAGATAAATGACGCTTTTTATGCGCCATTTTTTTCTTTTATCTTGCTTTCTTTACCGCAATTCGTTTACGTCCCTTTGCTCGTCTACGTGAGAGAACTTGTGCGCCTTTTTTATCCTTCATGCGTGCGCGAAAACCATGAACTTTTACATATTTTCGTTTTTTTGGCTGGTAGGTTCTTTTTGGCATGTGAGTATTCTTGAGTTATTTATAAATATAGTATAGCAAAAAAGTGATTTTTTGACAAATCAATGATACTATTTATACACAGACTGTGTACAAGTTTGACATGCGCTCGCAAGGCTGTTGATATCTTGGTATAAAATTTATAATTATTTATGGATAATAAAACTATTTGGCTTGCTGCACTTGGTGAATTAGAGCTCACCTTGTCAAAGGCTAATTTCACAACTTGGTTTAAAAATACTTTTATTTCTTCATATGAAAATGGAAAAATAATTATTTCTGTACCAAATACATTTACAAAATCTTGGTTAGAAAAAAAATATCATGATGCAATCATGCGCGCATTAAGAAGTGCAACACTAAACGGTGTTCGTGAAATCCAATATCGCGTTGAAATAAAAAACTTTTCAAATACAAATGTATACAATAACATTGAACCTTCTCGAGAAATACATTCAGATCAAGATAATTTCGACATTGCTATTCCTCAAACAGGCGAAGTGAAGAACGTAGCCAATTCTGAAACAGGTTTAAATACACAAAAGAACTTTTCAACATTCGTTGTTGGTAAAACCAATGAGTTAGCACACGCTGCTGCACAGGCAGTAGCGGGCAAACCAGGTGAAGTATACAATCCACTCTATATATATGGAGGGCCAGGTCTTGGTAAAACTCATTTATTACATGCTATTGGTCACCACATCTTACAACAAAACTCTAAAGCTAAAATACTATATTGTTCTACGGAAAGATTCATAAATGATTATATTAAACTCGTGCGTACGGGACGAGCAAATGAACTAAAAAATACATATCGTACCGTTGATGTATTGCTTTTAGATGATATCCAGTTTATGGCGAATAAAGAAGGCACTCAAGAAGAGTTTTTTCATACCTTTAATACCTTATATGATGGAAATAAACAGCTGGTTATTACTTCAGATCGTGAACCAAGAGAAATAGAGGGAATGGAAAAACGCTTAAGTACCCGTTTAGGAATGGGCCTAGTTGCAGATGTTTCAAGCCCAGATTTTGAAACGCGTGTTGCTATTCTTGAATCAAAAACAAAAGAAAAAAATATCTTTATAGGCTCTGATATACTAAGGTATGTTGCAGGAACCGTACATGATAATGTACGTGAATTAGAAAGTGTTTTAATGAAAATTATCAGTTATCACCATTTCAAAAATACCCCTTTTACCTTACCCTCAGTGCAATCTATTATACAAAGTTATGTTCCAAGCTCGCCAAAACGAAGAATAACACCTAAACGTTTAATAGAAGTTGTTGTGGGATACTTTGATCTAACTATAAATGACATAATAGGAAAAAGTCGAGAACAAAGATTGGCATTCCCCCGACAAATAGCTATGTATCTTTTAAGACAAGAAATAAAATGTTCATTTCCTGCAATCGGAAATCACCTTGGAAATAGAGACCATACAACGGTTATGCATGCTTGTACTAAAATTACAGAACTTTTAAAAAATAACCAACAATTAAAAAATGATATCTCTCTCATACGTGAAAAAGTATACGCAACCGAAAGTGAATAAACCTATATTAAGATGTGAATAAAATATGAATAAAAAAAATACTATCCACAGAAAAAATATCTATACACAATTCTTTCTTTCTATCTGTGGAAGAAAATATATATAAAATCTTTATTCTACTTATATAAAAAATAATTATCCACCTTGTCCACCTCCTTATTACTCTTACTATATATTTATATAAAATACTAATATGAAATTTGCCTGTACACAAGAAAATTTAATACAAGGATTAACCCTTGTATCACATGTTACTGGGAAAAATGTTCATCTTCCAATTTTAAGTAATGTTTTATTAAAAACTGAAGCAGGGTCTTTAAAAATTTCAGCCACAAATTTAGAGATAGCTATTAATGCAACTGTGAGAGGGAAAGTAGAAGTTGAAGGCGAATATAGCGTACCAGCAAAATTATTTTTGGATTATGTTTCTTTAATACCAAGCGGAAAAGTTGAATTAATCGTTACTGATGAAGGGCTAGAAGTAAAAGCAGGAGAACAAGAAACAATTTTAAAAGGGATGTCTGCAAGTGAATTTCCTTTACTTCCAAAACTAGCTAAAGATATTGGATATCAACTTTCTTTTGAATTGATTAGAAAAGCACTTTCACAAGTAGTTTTTGCTGTTTCTACTTCTCAATCAAGACCAGAACTTTCAGGAGTATATTGTTATTTTGGAAATATATATGGCCAGAATCAAGCTGTTTTTGCTGCAACAGATTCATATAGATTAGCTGAAAAACTTGTTCCTTTTTCAGGGAGCGATATTGAAACAAAATATATAGTTCCAGCAAAAGCATTTGTTGAAGTGTCGCGTATATTAGGATCATATAAAGATGAATTAGGTGCACCTGAAAAGGCAATTTTTCATTTTACAGACAATCAATTTGTTATGAGCTTTGGCAATGTAGAACTTATTTCACGTTTAATTGAAGGTTCTTTTCCTGATTATAGACAAATAATTCCAACCTCTTATAAAACTGAGGCAGTTTTATTACGTTCCGAGCTTCAAAAAGCTGTTCGTACAGCAAGTTTATTTTCAAAACAAGGTTTATTTGATGTATATGTATTATTGGATCCTTCAACTGGTTTATGTACGGTTCAATCAGCAGATCAAGGTATGGGTAAAACAAAATCAGCTATAAAAGGTATTATTACTGGTGATAAAAATGAAGTGACTCTTAATTATAAATATTTGGGTGACGGATTATCAGCTATCACAACAGAAAAAGTTCGTATTAAGCAAATAGATGGCACAAATCCTCTTTTATTATTACCCGAGGGAGATTCTGAACAATATCAGTATATTATAATGCCTATACGGAAATAATTTTTTTAATATACGCATCCTGCCGAAAAAAAACACTATTCTACCGAAATTTTTGTTCTATCCCCCGTTATTTTATTACCTGTATTATCCTCAATAACAGGAAAAAGGGTATAAGTACTTGTAACTGGAAATATTGACCAAGGTATATTTATATTTAAACGTCTTGGATTAAGAAATTCAGCAATATTCGTGGTAGAACCATCTTCTGTTTGTAAATAGACAGAAAGTTTTTTTGTATTTGTTATATCGCTTGCAGAAATTTCAATAATATATGGAAATTGATTTTTTGTTAATATATCGTTTTCAATTGGTTTTTGTATATGCAGGATAAAAGGCTCTGGTTCAGCATTTAAATTGATTGTTAAAGTGGCGGTTCCTTTATTACCAAAACTATCTGTGACTATAATGTGAATATCATGAAAACCTTTTTCTAATAAAGCTGGTATATGGATTGTAAAATCCCATGGTGATGTAGTAGTTTCTCCTAAAATATTCCCTAAGTAGGTTGCCTCTACACGCACAATTTTTTGTGAAGAGCTAACGGATGTATGTAGAATTGATGTACGACTGTTCCAGGTGGCATTTTGTTCGTTCAGGATGGTTATGATCGGGTTAGTACCAGACACTCCCTGTTCCATTCCTATAAATCCTGCGGGCAGGGTTGATGTTGTATTCCAACCAGATCGTTTAACCCAATCTTGAACGCCATTTTCCCAGTTGGTGAATTGTGGGTCATCGGCATAATTAGAAGGTGCGGGTCCACGTGGGTCATCTTTATCCAAATAATACAATGTATCATGTGCTTCACCATGATATGTTGTTTGTTGAATACGATATGGTGGAGTATCTACTGTTGCAGGTAAACCAGTAGTCATATCTATATTTACTTTAACTGTGCTAGTTAAACCTTGTAATATAGGCTTTATCGTATCATTTGGTGGAGGTGGATTGAATCCTTGTGGTGGTGTATTTACCAAAACACGTTTCATAAATTTATTCCATATTGGTGCTGCAATTTGTGAACCGTCAGCGCCTTTTTTCATTTCATGATTATCATTATTTCCAACCCAAACCCCAGCAACTAATTGAGGTACATATCCTAAAGTCCAAGCATCATGATAGTTATTTGTTGTGCCCGTTTTCACAGCAACTGGCCTATCCGGTAAAGTTAAATAATTTTTTTCTCCAAAAATATAAGCACGAGATGCATTATCAGACAAAACATCATTTAATTTTAATGCGGAATCTGTATCTAATACACGGTTTGGATCAGGTTTTTTCCACTCTTCAAGTATATTTCCATTTGCATCTTCAACTCGTAAAATAGCAGATGTTGGAAATTGTTCACCTTCATTAGCAAAAGCCGCATAGGCATTTGTATGTTCAAGTAATTTTACTTCCCCACCACCAAGAACTAAAGACAAACCAAAACGGGATCTTTCATCAAATGTTGTATACCCTAATGTTTTTGCATAGTCTAATACTCGACCTACGCCAACTAAATATAACATTTTAACTGCTGGAATATTTAATGACCCTTGTAAAGCAATACGTGCAGAAACAGGCCCGTGTTCTTTTAAGTCATAATTTTTTGGTTCATAATCTTTTCCTATTTCAGTTTTGAAAACTGTATTTACGTCCCATAAAGTCATTTCTGGTGTATAACCTTTTGCAAATCCTGCTGAATATACGATGGGTTTAAATGAAGATCCTGGTTGTCGTGGGCGTAAAGCTACGTTTACCTGTCCGTCATCCACTACATTAAAAAAATCTTTTGAACCAACCATAGATAGTATTTGCCCATTTTTTGGATCGATTGCAACTAAAGATGCATTAGTAAAATTAAACTTTGATCCTAATGAATTTACTCCCGCCTTTACCTCCTCTTCTGCAATTTTTTCTTTATCCCAATCTAGCGTTGTTATAACTTTGTATCCGCCTGTTTCGATGGCATTTTGACCGTAAATTGTATTTAATAAAGAACGAACATACATTACAAAATGTGGAGCTGATATGTCACCTATTTTTTTAGGTATAATTTTTTTTAGTGTAT
>JAHFIO010000054.1 GCA_023246325.1 Candidatus Uhrbacteria bacterium
CCTTTCAATTCTTGGCGAACAACCGAAATGACATCCGTGCGTTCGAAAGCGTTTTTTGCAATTGCTTTCTGTAGGATGTTCAGCACGACAGCGCGTGATGGACGTGTTAGGATATTCATAATATGATGATTCAGTTTAAAAAGATGAAATGCGAAGTTTTGGAACCCCGATACGACGCAAGTGTACTTTTTTGGTACACTGAGGAGTCATTGGGGTGAAAAACAAGCAGTTCGCTTTTTTAACTGAATCATATTGAGTATGCACAAAAATGAGCATTTAATCAAGGCTGTCGCTGACTTCTATGAAAATCATGGTGGAAGTTTTGGTCGTACGCGAAGAGGTGTTTGGGGGATTATGCATTTAATAGTATCGCGACTTCATCCTGCCGATATATTGATGGATGTTGGTGGAGGCAATGCGCGACTCGCAAGATTTTTACCAAAAGATATTTCATATATAGATATCGAGCCATCACGTACTTTATGTGAAGATGGACGCGAGGTTTTACGAATGCGAGGTGAGGGTGAAATTCGGCAAGGCGGATTTCCCGTATTACCTGCGAAAAACAATGAAGCAGATATTGTTACATGCCTCGCTGTACTACATCATATCCCTGGTTATAAAGAACGGCAGGATGCAGTGCGAGAATTATATCGAATTATGAAACCGGGGAGTACCTTGGTATTAACAGTTTGGAATTTACGCTCCATACGATTCGCTAAAGTAAAAACATGGTTGGCTTCGTGGCTGCGCATGCCACTTGTGAAGGGCGGGGGATGTGGAGATGTATGGGTTCCATGGAAAGCAGAAGGAGTGACCACGCAAAGATATGTCCATGCATTTACGACGCGAGAATTACGAAAATTATTTTTGCGAGATTGGGAAATAGAAATATGCAGATCATGGCGCGATACGTATCCTGCCAATGTATTTCAAGGAGTAAATTTGGTTTTGGTGGCGAAGAAAAAATAAAAAATCCCTGGTGGGTGCAGGGATTGGTGTGTTATTTCTTTAGCAGTTTCGTATACTGTGGAGATTTTCGTGGCGGGCTCCATGTAATATCGTTGTCACGAACTTTCCATGTATGTGATTGCGCTACAAGTGCATCTAATATCCAACGGAGAATATCCAATTGAGTAAACGTAAAATAATCTAGCAAGGTTATAATTGGAATTGCGTCAGGATTCAATTGCTTTCGTGTCACCGATTCAATTTCATTTCGTGTAATGATAACTGGTTGTGATTCGAAGCGCATATCCTGTATCGGTGGTTTGATGAAAACATAATTGAAACCATCTGTGTGGAAGAGGGTAGAAATTTCACAATCATATGTTTTCATGAGTGCGTTTGCAAATGTTGCAACAAGTTGGATTGGGATTCGTGTGCCGATTGCTGCCGTTTTACTAGACATGCTGCAATTGAATCCACCCACCATTTCTATGTGTCGTCCGTTTTTGTCTTGGTAATTACATTTTTCTTTCATCATGACGAATTTGTCATAGGGGTTGAGCACGTATACTCCTTTGTAAGGTACGGGAACTTATACATAATCGTATTTGCGAGTATACGTCAAATAAAAAAGAAAGCTGCTACCAAAAAGGTAGCAGCTTTCTTTTTTATTTTATGCTACTTTTACAGCTTTAAGCGCGTCTTTCAAAGCTTTTCCTGCTTTGAATTTTGGAACGGTTACTGCTGCTATTTGAATTTTTTCTGATGGGTTTTGTGGGTTTACTCCGGTACGTCCAGCACGTTGCTTAGCGGAAAATGCGCCAAATCCGGAAATAGTTATTTCACCACCTTGCACCAAGGTGTCCGTTATCGTTGAGAGAAGGGTTTCAAACATGTCTTCTGCTTGTTTTTTAGATACGCTGGCTTTTTCTGCAATGACAGCTATCAGTTCAGCTTTGTTCATATAAGTATTTTAGTTTATTTAATAATATACAGAATATCACGGTATAGATTAAACTGCAAAAATATTACGCAATCTCTCCATAGCAGTGGTTCGTCCAGTTTCTGAATCAATTGTCACTAAAATAGCATTAGCTTCAGCTAATCCTGATTTTTGGGGGTCATATGCCTTCGCATCAGCATGTAGAAATTTTTGAATAGCAGGTTGCGCTTCAAATCCAACGACAGAATGATGTCCACCATTGCGACCAATATCGGTTACATAGCCGCATCCTGCAGGAAGAATTTTTTGATCCGCTGTGGGCACATGTGTATGTGTGCCAAGTACAGCGCTTGCGCGACCATCAACATATAAACCAAATGCTTCTTTTTCAGAAGTAGTTTCCGCATGAAAATCTACAATAACGATTCGGCAGGATTCGTTTGCTGAAATTATTTTATCAAATTCTAAAAATGGATTTGATCCCGCATCTTTCATAAGTAAATTTCCGAGAAGATTTATCACAAGAATTTTAGAATTATTTTTTTCTAAAATCATATATCCATTTCCCGCATTCCCCGGACGAATATTGGCAGGGCGTATAAGTCGCTTTGACCAACGTGGATCTGAAAAGCACGAAAGACCTGATGCATTTTCCCATACGTGGTTTCCAGAAGTATATGCATCTATGTGTAGTGCATCTAATTCTAATAGAGTTTTTGCTGAAATTCCTCTCCCATGTGAAAGATTTTCAACATTCGCTAAAACGAAATCTGGCGAAAATTTTTCTCGCCATTCTGGTAATGTAGACGCGATAACTTTTCGTCCGATTGATCCGACGATGTCGCCAAAAAATAATATTTTCATTTTATCTTGCGTATTCTACGACGCGTTTTTCTCTAATTAAAGTGACGCGGACTTCTCCGGGGTATTTTAATTCCGCTTCAATTTTTGCCGCGACTTCTTTTGCCATTTTTGTAGCAGCAAGATCATCTATTTCAGCAGAGTTTACGAATACGCGGATTTCACGTCCCGCTTGAATCGCATATACCTTTTCAACGCCTGCGAATGACATGGCGGTTGCTTCTAATTCTTCTAAACGCTTCACATATAATTCTAAATTATCTTTTCGGGCACCTGGACGCGCGCCTGAAATTGCATCTGCCGCTTTTACGATTACGGCCTCTAATGTTTTTGGTTTATCTTCATGGTGTCCGATAGATTGGTAACATAATTCTTCAGGAAACCCGAATTTTTTCATTATTTGGTATCCAAGTTCTGGATGTGAACCTTGCATATCATGGTCAACAGCTTTACCGATATCATGGAATAAACCACCTTTGCGACATACACTTACATTTGCTTTTAATTCTGAGGCCATCATGGCTGATAGTTCGGCAACTTCCATGGAATGCATTAAGGCGTTTTGTCCATATGATGTTCGATATTTTAATCGACCTAATATTTGAATTAATTTAGGGTCGATTCCTGCGACGGATATACCTAAAGTAAATAAAGCGTCTTCTCCTGCTTTTCGGATTTCAACTGAAAGTTCTTTTTTGGATTCCTCAATTGTTTCTTCAATACGACCCGGATGAATGCGGCCATCAACAATTAATTTTTCTAAAGCGCGACGTGCAATTTGTCGACGTATAGGAGAAAAACCAGAAATGGTAATTATGCCCGGTGTATCGTCAACAATTAATTCACAGCCCGTTAGCCACTCCAGTGCTTTTATATTACGACCTTCACGACCAATGATGCGTCCCTTCATTTCATCGTTAGGGAGTTGTACGAGAGAGGTTGTTGTTTCTGCTACTGTACTTGATGCTAATCGTTGAATCGTCACTGCGATAATATTTTTTGCTTTTTTATCTACTTCTTCACTTTCTTGTTCATCTAATTTTCTAATACGAGATAGTATCGTTTCTTTACTTTCTTCTTCCACTTGTGCAATTAAATTTTCTAATGCTTTTTCACGTGGCAATCCAGCAACTTCTTCTAGTTTTTTTGTTACAGATTCATGCTTTTCTAGCAATTCTTTTTCGCGTACAGCGACCGTAGCTATGTGCGCTTCAATCATTTTTTTCTCTTCTTCTACTTCTAGTAATTTTTTACTAAATTCAATTTCACGGTTGGTTAATTCCGTTCGTTGTGTTTTTAAGTCTTCGTTTAACTTTTTTTCTTCTATACGTGCATCTTCTAAAATTTTAATAGCTTTATCTTTCGCGCGATTTAAAATTTCCTGTTCTTTTGTTTCCGCTTGCGAAACGAGGAGTTTTGCCTTTTCTAAACTGACGGATGCTTCAATTTCCAGTTCTTTTGATTTGTTTCCTACGAATGATTTTGCGACAAGAACTCCAATTCCAGCACCAACAAGTATTCCAATAATTGCGTATAATATTTCCATAAGAATACGCCAATCTTCATATACAATAATTCGTCTTCTTTACAAAATAACCGTTAGTAATTATGTTTTAACGGGGAATCAGGAGATTTTTGATGATATGATGAGTGAAAGTTTTGATATCATGTGACTTTTGCTGGAGAAGCTGATTTGTTGCACATCCGGAAAGGCGAAGTTAATAGTAAGGTTAGCAATGCTAGGATAGCAGATGTCAACCCTTTCGTCCAGATCCAAGTCGTCAGTTCTTTTTATGGGCATTTTTCCGCATCTTTTATATCGTATGAACCAATTTTGGTACGTCGCAGGGCGGTAAGATATGCGCCACATTTTAAAGTAGCCCCAATATCTCGCGCCAAAGAACGTATATAGGTACCAGATGAAACGCGTGTACGGAATACTAAAATTGGCCAATCATATGAAATTAATTCCAGTTCATATATTTTTACCAACTTTTTCGGCAGGATGACGGTATCTCCTAATCCTGCCCTTGCTAATTCGTATAGCTTCTTTCCACCTATTTTTTTAGCAGAGTATATCGGTGCAGTTTGCTCATATCCACCTTGGAATTTTATGAAGGCCTTTTCCACATCCTGCCGAGAGGGGATGGTGATATTTGGTGTTGAAACGATAATACCCTCTATATCATCGGTATTTGTTGTGGCGCCTAAACATGCAGTCGCCATATATTCTTTATCTAAACCTACTAAAGCGGTGAGTGCTTTGGTAGCAGGCCCTATGCCTAGTATTAATAATCCAGTTGCAAATGGGTCTAAAGTGCCAGCATGCCCTACGGCATGTGTGCCATAGACACGCCGAATACGATCAACAACGTCGTGAGATGTGATTCCAGCAGGTTTATCAATAAGGAGTATACGACCTTCCATAATAGAGATGTATACAGTACATACAGATTTTTACAAGCTGTATTGTAACTTGCCTTGACAAACTTTTGGGCATATGTAACAGTACGTCTATATGAATACTTCCATAAATGAAAAAAAGAAACGCGGACGTAAACCATCACTGACTCATAAAATAGGGGATGTAATTCATGGTCGCAAAATAGTTGCTGAATTTAATAAAGGTGATTATTCGTACTTCAAGGTATGTTGCGAGCTTTGTGGGGCTATTACTTGTCCAACAAAGGGTAATTTTGTTCAACGCATTGTTCGTAAACAAATGCCTTGTTTTTGTTCAAAGAGTAAATACGCAGATAAATATGAATGTATGTTTGCCATACGTGCAAATAAACATGGTAAAGATGTTCCATATGAGGAATTTAAAAAACAACATTATTCTACGTGGAAAGATTTATATGATCGTGGATTGCGCATTTATTTTCATAGTGGTAAATTCCAAAATCAAATGGAAGTTGATTTCGATTATACAGTGAATGGTATTACGTATACACGTCGAGACATTGAAAAATTATTAGACGTTTCGCGTCAACGTGTTTCTCAAATTCATATGAAAGGTGAAATTTACAATCGTTTGAATGGTGCTTTAGCAAAAAAAGCAAAACGTGATGCGCGTAAAGCCGCAAAATAAATTGCAATATAAAAAACCCCTGACGAAAGTCGGGGGATTTTTTTACCAGTATCTGCATCCTGCAATAATGCGTCGAAGGATATACGGCAGGATGAGGAGGAGTATGAGAAGTGACGTGGTAATGAAAAGAGGGGCAAGGAAACCGCATGCAATCCCAAGTAGGATGAAGACAACTCGCGAAACCGTGAATATGGTTTTGTTTGCATTTTCGCCAGAGTCTTTTGTAATATAGGTGAAAAATCTATCGATACCAACAAGAGCTGGAAGAGCTAAGAGATCCCACCAATGAGAGAAATATGCGCTTTCAAGATTCGGCGATTTGTCGAGCATGAGGGCGTCTATAGCCAGGATGGCACAAAGAAAAACTGCAACTTTTTCTGCGGTGATCATA
>JAHFIO010000055.1 GCA_023246325.1 Candidatus Uhrbacteria bacterium
TTTCAAATCTTCGAATACTGCTTCACTACACCAAAAACACCCTCCACCAAATATAGCGATTTCTGTTTCTGATAGAATGCTCATACTTGTTCATAACAATAACACAATACACCTGTTTTAAAAAGATACTGTACAACACCTTTTTAAAACTCATAATATGTGATATACACTATGCATGAAAATAGCGATCGTAGGTGCCGGTGCCGCGGGGCTCATGTGTGCTGCAACCATTATAGAACAAAATTCTACTGCAGAAGTTTTTTTGATTGAACAAAATGATGGATTAGGAAAAAAAGTTATTATTTCAGGAGGAGGTCGTTGCAATGTCACTACAGGCATACAGGATATACGCACCGTACTCACAAAATATCCACGAGGTGGAAAATTTATTATTTCTGCCATGAATGCATTTCCCCCTTCTGCCGTATATGAATGGTTTGAATCTCATAGTGTCCCTCTCAAAAACGAAGAAGACGATCGTGTATTCCCCATTTCTGACAATGGGCAGGATATAGTTCATGCCTTTAATACAATATTTCAATCATCACGCATACACGTTATGTTAAAAACACGTGTTGAAAAAATAACAAAAAAATCAAATCAATTTTTAATTTTTTTACAAAATACTCCTGAACCACTTATATGCGATAAACTTGTTCTTACTACTGGTGGACAAGCCTATCGACATACAGGTTCTACGGGTGATGGATATGCATTCGCTATATCACTTGGTCATACGCTCACAAAACTAGCTCCAAGCTTAAATGCATTTTTTACGTATGAAAATTGGCCCATGGCAATATCTGGATTGTCATTTCCAAAAGCAACAATATCCTGCCGACGAAAAAAAATATTTTCGTATACTGGACCATTTTTATTTACACATCGAGGAGTAAGCGGACCTGCAGTTTTTGCACTTTCATCTTTAATTGCTTTTGAAACGTATAATGCAAAACAACCTTTAGCGTTTTTTATTGATCTTTTTCCAGATGAAACAGCGGATGCACTGATTGAACGATTGCACTTCGTCATAAAATTTCAACCAAAGAAAAGTATTCTAAATACTATAGCAACGATAATTCCAAAATCATTAGCAGAAATTCTTTTGCAAGAAATAAAAATCCCAATTCAAAAACATGCAATTGAAATTTCAAAAAAGGAAATATCTGCCTGCATATATTGGCTAAAAGCAATTCCACTTCATGCAATTGCTCGCGGCGCTGGAGATGAATTTGTCACAGCTGGTGGCATTGATACAACCGAAGTACACCCAAAAACGATGGAATCAAAAATCACTCCTGGACTATATTTTGCAGGAGAAATTTTAGATATAGACGGGTATACGGGCGGCTTTAATTTACAAGCTTCCTGGGCAACGGGTTTTATAGCTGGTTCAAATCTAGCGTCTCATTAAAATGGATCTGACTCACAAAATCTGGTGCATGGCTTACAACAATTAATGCGCCCGTAAATGCATCTACTGCCTGTGCAATAATAGGAAGATGACGAAAATTTATATGATTTGTTGGTTCATCTAAAATAAGTAGATGTGGTTTTTGTAATACGAACCGTGCAAAACATAATAATCCTTTTTGCCCCTCGCTTAATGAACCAATTTTATTTTTAATAATTTTTCCCGTAAGAAGAAATTCCGCGGCCGTAGCGCGCAATACTTCATTATTTGGTGCTTCCATAACGGACATCAAAGAATCGTACGCGGTTTGATCATATTCTAAACCAGAAAAATCTTGACGATAATACCCTATTTTTATTTCTGCACCATGTCGTACTCCTTCATCAGACGCTTCTGCGATTGTTTTCAATAATGTTGTTTTTCCAATTCCATTTGGACCCGTTATTAATAAACGACGTCCTTTACGTAAAACGATATCTACTTCTTTTCTCTGTGCATCTCCATTTCGAATAATATTCACCGAAGATAATTCCACAATCTTCTCTGCATAATCTGGTGAAGGCATACTAAAATCTCTTATTGTTTTATCATCTGTACGAATATCCACAACTTCCTCTTCCGCTTCTTCAATTTGATCTCGTAATTTACTCGCAAGCTTTCTCATTTTTCCTCCTTTATTGGCAAAAAAATTGACTTTATCTTTACGATCTTGAATTTCTTTTAACGCGCGCGCATTTTGCATACGTTCCCGTTCAATACGGGCAGCAATTTCTTCTAATGCATCATAATACGTACCAATATATTGATCTACTTTATGTGTTTTTGCATCTAAATATAAAACCCCTTCTGTAAATGTATTTAAAAAATCTGCATCATGCGAAATAACTAAAACCGTTTTTGGATACATGATGAGAAATGACGTTAAATGCTCTATACCTGATGCATCTAAATTATTTGTTGGTTCGTCTAATAAGAGAATATCTGGATTTTGTATAAGTGCATACGCTAATAATAAACGCGCCTGCTGTCCACCTGAAAAATCTTTAATTTGTTTTTCTAATCCTGCAGTCAAATTCACCGTTTCTAATACAGTCGCAATACGTTTATCTAAATCATATAATTTTTCTGAAAATGCTTGCACAAAATATTCTCGAATTGTTTTCAATAAATTTTCACGTGCCATTACTTGCAATCCAATTGCTATCTTCGCATCTTTCTGAATATGAACTGCACCTTCTCGTGGCTTCAATTCTCCCGTTATCAATTTACATATCGTACTTTTCCCTGCACCGTTTTGTCCCATCACCGTAATTTTCGCATTCTCACGCACAGAAAAATCCACCTCTTCCATAAGTGGATGGTCTTCATCATAGCCATATGTCACGCCACTAAAGCGCACAATGACATTGCCGTGATCCGTAGACATATGAGTGCATAGTACACCATATAATGCTCTTTATGGCAAGGTCTGCATCCTGTCGAAATATATGCAGGATATAAAAAAATAAACGTGTTTTACACGTTTGAGGTTAAAGAGCATCCTGCACAAATACACTGTGTAATGTCTTCATTTTGCTTTGTTTTACTTGCGCTCAGACTCCCACTCCCCTTAGAAACAACCTGACAAACGCCCCATGAAACAATACAGTAACTTCCATCTGTAAAATTCACTCGAACAGCTTCTAGGCTTTGAAATACTTTACCTGAATATCTGACAGTAAAACCATTATGATGAATGACTTGCTGTGACGCGTTCATGGGAACTCTCTTTCTGCACAAACGCTATCATATTCATATATAACATGCAAATAAAAAAGACCGCCATTACGTGCGGTCCAATAAAACTTTCCAAGAATACTTCCTATCCGTATATGCCGTATACCAATCTCGGCTTACTTCCGTATATCCCATTTTTTTCAAATCAGCAGACATTCCAGAAAAATGCCCTGCACCCCAAATAGTAATGATGTCAGTCTGCAAAGCATATGCTTCGATTGCTTGTACGGCGATGGCATTCCGTTTATCCAAAATTACATGCTGATATATTTTTCTTTTTTTTGAAAAATATGCTACGACATCTAAGATACTCGTGAGCGCATGAAAATGACAAAATGCTTTATTCAAAGTCCATCTTACAATAGCATCATTTTTTCCATCAAGAAGTGGATTTTGAAGCTTAGTATTTTCAGAATAAAGCGTTTGATTATGCTCAGCAAATAATTTGACCAATTCAACATTTCGCATATCTGTTCGCTTCCACGATTTGTCATAAGACAATCCATGTTTTTGATTCTGCAAATTCAGCAGCATCCCGATTTCACGAATTTTTTTAAATGAATAATGAAATTGCTTCGCAATTAATTTTTCTTTTTTCGTGAGCGACTTCCATTCCGTCCATGTCATTCTACCAACACCTTCATACAAAATGGTATAAGCAGGATGTACATCAATAAATGACTGTAGCGCTTCAAAATATTTCGCATCTGCCATATGTATGACACCAATAAATATAACGGTGCGTTTTGTTTCAGGATGTTCGAAATATACGACAGGAGTTTGCAATTCTCCATCGCGATTCCGTATTGACCTTGTAAAAAACGTATTTACTATTTTTGAAAATACGAAATAGGCAGGATATAGTACAGCGCAACACATAAGACCAATCACCATACCAATACGTTCAATTCTCTTTTTCATTACATACTCCTTTTTCAGTTTGTGAATGTGCGAGACTCGATAGAGTGATATCAAATTTTTTGTCATTCGTCAATAACCAATATCCTGCCGAAATTTTAGAGACAAAAAAAGTGGGCTCGTATCAGCCCACTCGAATTTTTCCCACACCCGTATTTGTTTTAGAGCAATGACTCGTGACTTTGGCAACGCGGATATCGCCAGTACCCGTCGTTGTAAGATTAGCCATTTCACATGTCCCACGAAAATCAAAATCACCAGTTCCAGAACTATGAACACTTAAAATGCTCACATTTCCACTTGCAATATCCACATCACCGGTTCCAGTGATTTGTACATGCAGAACATCCGTAATTTCAGTGATGTGAACATTCGTCGTTCCGCTAATCTGAATCTCTGCTCTACGCATACGACCACATTGTACTTCACCGACAAGATTCGCGTTCAAAAGCAATACACCATCAATATCACCGATATGCGCATCACCAGAAAGACCGCTCATAGTTATGTTAATCCCGAGTGGCACGGAAACAACCAAGGTTGCCTTGGATGTCTGCACGGCATTATCTCCCTTCTGCAATTGACCATTGATATATACTTGGCCATTAATAACAGACACAGAAACGTTGCCTGTAGAAACCGCTACACTTCCGCGGCCTATGGCAACTGCACGCGCCGATATATGAGCACCTTGATTTGCAGATGAAATTTCAAATACACCGTTTTTCAATTCCATACATGTATATTTTTCAACCAACTCTTTTGGGCCGGTGAGGTTATACATAATATACTTGGAATTTGCGACTTGAATCCGTATATCAGCATTGCAATTTTTCAAAACAAGAGTATGCGCTTCTTGTTTCGTGGACCCGGACTTTTCGATAATAGTTTCCATATGAACTCCTTTGTGAAAGTGCCTTTCGAACTTTGGCAATCTAGCAAAAATAAGCTAATATGTCAAGTATGCGCCTACCAAAACGTCGACACCAATTATTAGATACGCATTCTACAGCTGATGACAGCCATTATTTGACATCCGAGGCTTTGGAACGACTAAAACGTACATTATATGAACTTGAAGTGGTCGAGCGTCCAAAAATCGTAGAAGCTGTTTCCTGGTCACGCGCATTAGGTGATTTGCGAGAAAATGCAGAGTATCAAGATGCAAAAGCCCGTATGTCACGCATTGATGGAAGAATTTTCTCATTAAAACAAAGAATTAAAAACGCTATTCTTATTACGGCAGGATCAAGTGCCGATGGCATTTCACATATTGGCTCTACTATAACGGTTCGTGTTGAAGGAAAGGAAAAAAAATATCAAATTTTAGGATCGCAAGAATCGAATCCTGCCTATGGCAAAATATCGCACTTGTCACCACTTGGAAAAGCTTTGATAGGTTGTGTCAAAGGTGAAAAAGTTGAGGTCGAAACACCAATAGGAAAAATAATATACGAAATAATTGACATACAATAATACATACAGTACAACATATAGAGAACCTTCAAAATAACGGAGAAAATCATGAGCGTTTTACCAACACGTTTTTTTACAATCGATTTTATTCGACATGGACAAACATTTGTAAATCAAGAAGCGAATACTTTTGGAAATGACGATACAATGTTAACCGCATTGGGTCATGAACAAGCACGAATGCTTGGCGCATTTTTTAACAGAAAAAATTATTGGCCTGATGAAATCTATTCGTCCCCTCTTGTGCGAGCTAAACTCACCGCACAAGTTGCTACGCAATATATGAATCAACCTGAGAAACTGCAGTTTGATGATCGTCTTGTAGAAATTAAGCGAGGTGAATGGACGAATGGTAGTAAAAATCTTGTAACCGGACAAGTTTTGAAAAGAATGTCTTGGGAAGGAATGGACTGGGCTACACCAGGAGGTGAAAGCTCGCACGATACTGCTAAACGAATGTATCAATTTGTTTTGGACACCTGTTTTGAAAAAGAACGGGTGAGACGCATAGCCGTATTTTCTCATGGATTTGCCATCAAATGTTTGCTACAAAGAATTTTAGGAATTAACCCTGATATTATTTGGCGAGTAGATATTGGCA
>JAHFIO010000056.1 GCA_023246325.1 Candidatus Uhrbacteria bacterium
AATGCACAAACTGTGAAATCTTCTGGTTTGAGCGTAGCCCTTGCTTCAAACCCAGTATCAGGCACAATTGTTAAAAATCAAGCTAACGTTGCAATTGCAGGTTTATCACTTACAGCTGCAGCTCAATCTGATATAACAATTACAAGCTTAACACTTACAGGAAGTGCTACATTGAACGGCGGTGTTACATACACAGTTGCTCAATTGTCGACTCTTGTCAGTTCTCTTAAATTGATGGACGGTGCAACTCAGGTTGGTTTGTCGCAAGCTCCAGATACAACTCTTGGAACAGCACAAATTTCCAATATGAATTTAGTTATTCCAAAGGGAACAACAAAGAACTTGACTGTTGTTGCAGCTTTGACATCATCTGCAACTACAACCTCAGCTCTCGATAAGATCGCTGTTGGTGTAGCCGCAGCAGCAGACATTGCTGCACAAGATGGTGATTCAAATTCTGTAGTCCCAACATTGTCCGCAGGCGTTGTAGCAAATGCTGCAACTGCAGCACAGGTTGTATTACAAACACTTCTTAAGAACGGAACACTTTCAGTCCAAGCTGATTCACACCCTGTTTCAAACATTGTTGTGGCTGGCAAGGATACTTGGGTCAACTTGGCTCAATATAAAGCAACCGCTCAATATGAAGACATTGTTCTTGATCGCATTGCCGTTTATGCTTCAACAACTGCTCCTAACTTGGGTGATTCAGCAGACTACGTTGCAGTCGCAATCGCACAAGGCGGTGTTGTAAAAGGTCAGGATGTATTTGCTTCGGGTGCTTCATCCACAAAGGATATTGACCTCTCTGCAAATAAATTAACTGTTCCAAAAGATGGAACATTACAATTCCAAGTTTGGGTTAAACTCGCTGGCGTACAAGCATCTTCCTCCGTAAGTGGAGCTCAAACAGGTGTTGCACGTTCAGGACATGCCCCACAAGTCGGTCTTGCAGCTGGTGTACAGACTGGTGAATGGTCAGCAAGTTATGCTGGTGCTGTGTTGAACATGCGTGCAAATGGTAGTGCATCTGGTGAACGCATTTATGCGGCTTCAACAAATGCAACTGTTGGCAATTCAATGATTCTTCGCAAATCTCAACCAATTGTTACAAAGCAAGCGCTTTCAAGTGCAACACTTTCTAACACAGATCAAGATTTGATTCGTTTCCAAGTTTCAGCTGATGCAGCTGGTTCAATTGCTTGGAAACAAGCAGCCTTCAGCATCTCGAAGTCATCTTTGGTTGGTTTAACCAACTTTAGATTACGACGCGGATCTTCAGATATTGGTACAGGCGCTGTTGCAATTTTAAATGCAACATCCACTGCTGATTTAGATTCGGCATCGGATCTTATCGCAGGTATTAATAGCGCGAAAGTTGTTGTAGCCTTCAAAGCTAACCAAGAAGAAGCAATTTCTGGATCTGGTAACGTGTACACATTGCACGCAACAGTTTCAGGTGCAGCTTCTGGTCAAAATGTAACTACACAATTCTACCGCGATGCATCTAATCCAGTTGTTACCGGTTATGTAACCAGTACAGCTGCATTTGGTGGATGGGGATCTAGCGCATCTATATTCCATATAGATTCCGCAGGGTCACCAGACAGTTTAGCAAATGCAACAGGTACATTTGTTTGGTCTGATAACTCAGATGTTCCACACAGCCCATCTTTGGGAACTGCAGGTGGCTCAGGCGATTGGACAAATGACTTGTACGTACAAGATTTGTCACAAGCACAAACAGTTAGCTTGTAATCTTAAAAATCGTATCTCGTATTATTTGAAAAATATACTTTCCTAAGTCACTTGCACGCATAGCCTTGTGCTTACCGCGCAGTTCACTTTCAGAAATATATTTTCACTTGAACCACATACGTTTATTAAGACATAGGCAAAACACAAAACCCCCGCAAATTGCGGGGGTTTTGATTTGTGGATAACCCCCTATTCTTTTTTTGAGCGCATATGCTACTCTTGGCACATTAATCTTTTATCACTATCCTGCAAATAAAAATATGACCAGAAATACCGCAGTCAAATGGCTTAAAGCTATAACGTATATAGGCATATACGGTGGACTTTTACTTCCGCTTGTTTTTGTCCCTGTCGTCATTTTTCCATTTGTTTTTTCAAAACACATTTGTTTTCAAGTCTTGATTGGTCTTACATTTCCTGCATATATTGCGCTTGCATGGGCTGAACCAAAATATCGTCCGCGATGGAAAGCGCCATTGTTTATTGCTATTGGATTTTATTTTATAGCCCTTGCACTTTCTGTTGTATTCGCCGCAGATCCTTTACGAGCGTGGTGGGGGAATCAAGAGCGCATGAATGGGTTATTTCAAGTATTGCATTTTTTTATTTGGATGGTAATGACATCATCCATGTTACATACATGGAAACAATGGAAAAATATTTTGATGTATGAAGTTGCTTTAGGTGTTTTCATGGGCTGTGTATCGTTATTGCAATTACCGTTTCCTCGTTTGCTTATGTTTCAAGCAGGGCCACGTGTTGGTGGATTGTTAGACAATCCCATATATATGGCGGCATATCAAATGTTTAATTTATTTTTTATTTTAATGCTATGGTTGAAGGGGGCGAAGTCAGGAACAAAAATATTTCTTGGAATCGCTGCCGTAGTTGATATCGCTGCATTTCTTGCTACGCAATCACGTGGAGGTTTAGTTGGGTTATTTATTGGATTGCTTGCATTTGGATTTTTCTATTCATTAATGTCTACAAGCAAAAAAGCAAAAATTGCTATAGTATCTGTCATTGCGTTTATTTTTGTTTTTTATGGAGTCGTTTATTTTAATCGAACTTCTAAAATAGTGCAGGATACAGGGCTTGCTCGTTTAGTGGATTTAAACGCAACAATTGATACACGTTTGATCGCATGGCATATTGCCTGGAATGGTTTTATAGAACGTCCATTAACTGGGTGGGGATTAGATAATTATCATATTCTGTTTAATAAAAAATATAATCCGCAATCTTTGGAGCATGGGTATTATGAAACATGGTTTGATAGATCGCATAATACGTTGTTTGATGTATTATCCATGACGGGATTATTCGGCATGCTTGCATATATAGGGGTTTGGTGGGCTTTGTTTTACAGTATATTTCGGGCGTATAGAAAAAAGTGGATTGATCCAGCCATCGCGAGTATTATTTTATCTTTACCGATTGGATATTTTGTTCAGAACTTATTTGTGTTCGATCAGCCGGCAGGATTCACCATGTCGTATTTATTATATGGTTTAGTTATTGCTGCGACATCTGCAGAATTTGATGGATTAGCAAAACATGAAGACGCGGTGGATAAAAAAATAGATGCGATTCATACGGATATTCCCGTTGTAACGCTCGTACTTGTGTATATGTTTTCACTTTTTATTATTTGGCATGGGAGCATCCTGCCGTGGAAAGCATCGTATTATTCCATTGCGTCAAATAATAATTTTTCTGCGGGAACAATGGAAGAATCATTTCGTTTGGCAAAAATCGCAGCCGCAACACCCACGCCGTATTTAGACGAACAAATATTTTTGGAAACACAGAATTTAATGAAATTAGTTGATAATAATTCTTTATCAAAAGTACCTTTTTGGAAAGAGTGGCATGATTTAGTTGTGAGTATTGCAGAAAGACATTTGGCACAACATGGTATGAATACACATCCACTTTTTGTGTATGCTACATTTTTGCAATCATTTGCTAGCTCAGTTCCCGAGGATGGGCCGAAAGCAGAAATATATTATCAACGCGCTTTAGAAACAAGTCCAACGCGTCAACAATTATTATTTACTATTGCAAGATGGAAAGTTATTCAAGGAAAAAAACAAGAGGGATATGAATATTTTAAACGTGCATTAGATGAAGATGGGCATGTGGGAGAAAGTCATTGGTATGTTGGTTTATCGTTGTCATATGATTTAAATAAAAAAGATGAAGGTTCAAAAGAATTAATTGCATCACAAAATGTGTCTTCGCCGTATAGTATAAAAAATGCACGTGAATTAGCGGCATTGTCTGATGCATATGCGAATAGTGCTGACATAGAAGGATGGAAGAAAAATATTTTTGAACAAATCAGAAATTTCACAAATGGTGATGTGTCTACATATGTTCAAATCGCGCGTGGTGCAGAAAAATTACATTTACTAGATCAGCGCAATTTATTGTTAAAAGCAATTCAAAAATTAGACCCTGAAACTGAAATACATTTTGGACCTGTATTAAGTGGAATGGTAAAAACAATAGATGAAAGTTTAAATATGACCTCGAATACGCAGTCTATTGCACAGCCAGCTGCCGCAGTGCCAGGAGTTACAATTACACCAGACACTCCAGGTATACAGATCGTGAAATAGGTGACAAAAATGCTTAAAAAAGCTACGCTACTCATATGTGTGGCATAGCTGGTATCGCATTACGTGATTCAAAAGCATTCCCGAATACGGACATGCTTTTGCGTATGGCTAATCGTATACAGCATCGTGGACCTGATGGTGAGGGTATATATATATCGGCAGGATGCGGACTAGTGCATCGACGATTATCTATCATTGATTTAGGGGATACGGGTGTACAGCCTATGCATAGTGCGGCAGGATTTCTTATTATAAGTTTTAATGGGGAAATATATAATTATCGGGAATTGCGAACAGAATTAGAAGTTTTGGGAAGACGATTTTATTCTACATCTGATACGGAAGTTATTTTAGAAGGGTATGCGGAGTGGGGTGTTTCCGTTTTTTCAAAACTACGTGGAATGTTTGCAATTGCATTATGGAATACACAAGCGGATACATTGATACTTGCACGAGATATAAATGGAAAAAAACCGTTATACTATGCTGAGTGTGCAAATGGCGATATTGTTTTTGGCTCGGAGATTAAAACGTTTCAAGATGTGGTGCCATTCGCAATCGATGAAAATGCAATTCGATTATATTTTGGTTTGCAATATGTGCCAACACCTATGACAGGTTTTACAGGCATTAAACAACTTGAAGCTGGGCAATATGCGATTATACATGCAGGAAAAATAGAAAAGGCAAAATATCATGAGTATACAAAAACCACAGTTTTTGATTTAGCGTCGGATGCTGATCGAATTTTGCGTATTCGTGAATTATTGCAAAGTGCAGTTTCAAAAAGACAGCTTGCATCAGATGTCCCAGTTGGTGCGTTTTTATCTGGAGGCATTGATTCGTCTGCAGTTGTTGCTTTTGCATCAAAATTAAAAATGGGAGAACCGTTGCATACATTTTGCATGGGGTTTGATGAAACGCGTTATGATGAACGTGCCCAAGCACGAGAAACAGCAAAATATTTTGGCACGACACATCATGAATTTAAAGCGCATCCTGAGGATTTATTGAAATTATTAGATATACTTGTTTCACACTATGATATGCCATATGCAGACTCTTCTGCATTACCCGTATGGTTACTTGCAGAACAAACTTCGAAATATATTAAGGTAGTTTTGACGGGAGATGGAGGCGATGAATTATTTGGCGGGTATAGTAGATATATTGCCTATGAACAAGCGCAGAAAATGTTGAGATGGAAACGACTGCCGCGCATATTACATTCCATGGGACAATTATTTCGTGATACACGTTTTCATAAGCAGGCAAAATTAATTGAAACGATGCGTGATAATCCACCACACGCATATGCAGAATTATTTTGTTCTTCTTATTTTTCTTCTGAAGCACAATCGCACATATTACAAAAAGATTTTTTGTATGCAACTTCGGAATATTCTTCTGTAGATTTTATTGTGCATAAAAGGGGCGGTGATACTTCACTCGCCTCTGCACTTTTTTTTGATCTTACTTCATATTTGCCAGATGATCTTAATGTGAAAATGGATAGAGCCACCATGCGTTTTGGATTAGAAGCACGTTCACCATTTCAAGATCAAGATCTTGTTGAATATGCATTGGCATTGCCAGCATCTTGCAAGGTGAAAGGAAGAAACACGAAAATTATTTTGAAAAAAGCATTGGAAGGAATTGTGCCATCGCCTATTTTGAAAAGAAAAAAACGCGGATTTCAAGTGCCACTTGCTTCGTGGTTTCGCGGACCACTTAAAAAAACATTGGAAGAAAGATGTTTGCCTGCATCCTGTCGATTGAGTGCATATG
>JAHFIO010000057.1 GCA_023246325.1 Candidatus Uhrbacteria bacterium
GAAGATACAGAAAAAAGAATTTCTGGATTAGCAAAAATTCATCGCTGGTTAGATCCTGATGGTATTTTTTCCGAAACTGCTATGAAGGATGAAGGTTTTGCGAGGTCTATGTTAGACACAAACTCCGCCATACCAGACCGTGCTCCAAAAAGACTTGCAGAAACTTTATTACAAAGAATGTTGCCGAGATATGCAGAAGAAGTAAGAAAAAAATCAATAATGTCACGTGCACAAAGTTTTTTTGGCAATCAAGAACAATTTGCCGTGGGTGATACTCAATCAACTGATTTAGAGGGTGGTGGTTTTGGAGAACTTGCAGATACTCGTACAGTTTTAGAATCAAGAGATGCTATTCACGATATTCTTTCAACGGGTGTATTCGGACGATTTGATACATCTTCACATACATGGCAAAAAGTATTTGTTGAAACGAGGAAATCGTCATCAGAAATTTCTCGAACAACGACACTTACATTAGTTGATTTGAAAAATACAAAAAGAACCATCCTGCCGAAACCGTTAGATGCGAGAGTGATTGCAGAACGTGTGCATGGAATAGATGCAAAAGGAAAAGAAAGTATACTGACGCCTGAATTCAATAGTTTGGGCGAAGCCGTAGTAGAAATACCAATAGGCACAGAAAAAATTGTATACTCAATTGAATTACCAATGACACATGAACCAATGGCTGATGTGAGTGAAAAAGAATTTGAAGCATTTGTAAAAAAAATAAAACGAGATCAGGGAAATGAGTTGACGGAGATTTTAAAAGGTTTGCCTCAAGATATTACGGCGCGTATAAGAAATAAAAAATTTCTCGCACTATCCCCAAAACAAAAAGTAATGGAAATAGAAAAAATAGTTCGTTCACTTGGATATTATGACGTGAATAATCAAGACGTGAGTAAGGAGAAAAAGGGAAAATCTCTCGAAGACCAGATTTTAATTTGTGAAGAGAGATTAGCAAGTTTAAAATTGGATAAAAAAAATGGTATAGGTCCAGAAAAAAGATTCGCGGGTGTTTGTGCGGACTTCGCATCAATTACATCTGCATTATTACGTGAAGCAGGTTTTCCGGCTGGAGTTATGACAGGATATGCTATGAATGGAAAATCTTCAGAAAGAAAAAATAATCACGCAACAGCCTGTATTCCATGGCCAGATGGAAAAGGGGGTATAAGATTTATTTCTATTGACGGGACACCGGGGAGTTCTAATCCTGCCTATGCATGGATAGAAGGGCAGAGTGTAGGTGAAAAGGAAAAAGGATCAGATATTGAAGTACGCGAAGAAGTGGTAGCGGCGAATATAGTTATTGAAGAATTATTACAAGCTATACAAGCAAATAATGTTGAAGCTATTCAAAAATTATCAAATGGACAATTAGAAAAAGCATTGAATGTAATTTTACAATATGAAGTGAAAAAATCGCATGTGCATATAATTGAAAGTGTTTTGAGTTTGTATCAATACAGTGGTATAGCACATATTGAAAATAAAATTGAAAAAGATATTGAATTGCGAAAAATGATTGAGGGCGCTATGGGGGATGCGATTGCGCGTGAGCGGCGTTTTAATCCGTTGGCAGAAGCGGGTAAAGAAAAAGCAGGAATAGCCTTAATGGATTTAGCGCGTGAGTATATGGATAAATTTGTACGTGCGGGTATTGTAAAAAATAAAGTGGAGGCCTTGGATAAATTGGAACAAATCGCTGGGTTGGCATCGCGGAATTTAGATCCTGTTGAACAACGCGCTTTTGCTGCGGTTATTGGGTATATACGTGCAAAAAAGATGACATAAGGTTATACTCATCTCACTATGACAAAAATTGGAATTAATGGCTTCGGCCGAATAGGACGTAATGTTCTAAAAGCAGGCTTAACAAAAAAGGGTTTTACTGTGGTTGGGATCAATGATCTCACAGATACGAAAACGCTTGCGCATTTATTGCGTCACGATTCTTCATATCATGGATATGATAAACAAGTGACATGTGATGAGAAAAATTTAATTATAGATGGGATGAAAATTCCTGTATTTGCAGAAAAAGATCCAACAAAATTACCTTGGGGGAAATTAAATGCAGATGTTGTTTTAGAATGTACCGGGCGATTTACAGATGAGGCAGGGGCAATGCAACATATCACTGCGGGCGCAAAAAAAGTAATTATTTCCGCGCCATCAAAAGGAGGTAATATTCCGACCCAAGTTTTAGGAGTGAAAGATCCATCTATAGATATAAAAGCAAAAGTATTAAATAATGCTTCTTGTACCACAAATTGTATTGCGCCTGTTGCAGCAGTTCTACAATCTGCATTTGGAATTTCAAAAGCAATGATGACAACTATTCATTCGTATACTGCAGATCAAGTGTTGCAGGATGGGCCGCATAAAGATCTACGTCGTGCACGTGGAGCGCCACAAAATATTGTGCCCACAACAACGGGTGCTGCAATTGCAACGGGTGAAGTGATCCCAGAATTAAAAGGATTATTTGACGGATTATCCATCCGTGTGCCTACCGCGGTTGTATCATTAGCAGATTTTACATTTTTATTGAAGAAAAAAGTGACAAAGAAAGAAGTGAATGATGTACTCATCGCTGCTTCGAAAGAACTTCGATGGAAAGGAATTTTAGAAGTAACGGAAGAAGAATTAGTATCAAGTGATTTTGTGGGAAATCCTGCATCGTGTATCGTGGATTTGCCTTTGACATGTGTGGTTGATGGCGATATGGTGAAAATAATTGCTTGGTATGATAATGAATGGGGATATTCGCATCGATTGGCGGAACTTGCACTCATGATATAAATGGGGCAGGATAAAAAAAATGAATCTACGTCGTACGCATGAAAGCCCGCTTGTATTTGATATTATACTTGTATGTGTTGCGATATTTGGTTTTGTGATTGCACAAAAAAGTTTTCTTGAGGCAGGATGGTGGAACATAGTAGGAATATGCGCGATAATAGGAGAATGTATTTTATTGTATGGTTCTTGTATTGAGCCACGTTGTATAGTAGTAAAAAAATATCGCGAGGCACTTATACCGCATCCTGCCGAATGGGTGAGAGTTTTATTTTTTTCAGATTTTCATGCAGGTGGATATAAATCAGCAGCGTGGTATGCCCGCGTAGTAGAAAAAGCAAAAACGTTAGATGCGGATATTATAATTATGGGAGGTGACTATGTGGTGGATATTTCTACGCCAATAAAAGATTTGGGAGCGTTTGCAACATTAAAAGGAAAAATAGGAAAATATTATGTAATGGGAAATCATGATTTGGTTGATCATCCTGCCGAGATACGTGATGCGTTAGAAACATGGGGATATATATGCATAGAAAAAAAGATATTGCGATTAGAAAAACAGGGGCGCAGTTTTGACCTTGCTGGTATTTCTGATCCTTGGTTTGATGATGCGCGTATTCCAAAGCGGCAGGATGCGGACATGCCACATATCACGATTTCGCATGAACCAGATGTGCTTATGGATTATGTGGGTGGTGAAACGGATTTGATGCTTTGTGGGCATACACATGGAGGGCAAATTCGATTTCCGATTATAGGACCTATGGTTATACCTACCCGAATTGGGCGTGGTCTTGATCGAGGGAGAAAAGTGTTTCATAAAATTACATGCATTATTTCCCCTGGATTAGGAGAGAGTGATATTCGCGCACGTTTGTTGAATCCACCGAGTATAGTATGCGTGGATATTGGTGTATAATAGGTGCATGAAACTTTCTACGTTAAAACCTACGCAAAAAATTAATGGAAAAAGAATTTTTTTACGTGTAGATTGGAATGTGCCTTTGCATGGGGGATTGGGCGGTGAGGATTCATTGAAAATCAATCGTACTATTGAAACGATCAAAAATTTGTCTGAAAGAGGTGCTATTGTGTTGATTGCAACTCATCTGGGACGACCAAAGAAATCTGATCCTGCATATAGTACAAAAAAAATATTGAGCATGGTAGCGTCATATACGCTAGGTATACATTTTTTACAGTATAGATTGGATACAAAGGAGGGATTAAAATCCGTGCAAGAAGAAATACAAAATGCAAAAGAAGGCGCTTTATTTTTATTAGAGAATGTTCGATATTATGCGGGAGAAGAAAAAAATTCTCCAATTCTTGCTAAAGCATTTGCTTCTTTAGCAGATATGTTTATAAATGATGCATTTGCATCTTGTCATCGTACGCATGCATCGGTTGTTGGTATTACGAAATATCTGCCTGCATATGCAGGACCAAGTTTGATGCAGGAAGTGCATGCATTGGATGCGTTGGTACATGCGCCAAAAAAACCATTTGTTGCTGTTATTGGAGGCGCAAAACTTTCTACTAAGGTTCCTGTTTTGCATGCTTTGTTGAATAGAGCGGATACGGTTTTAGTAGGTGGAGCTATGGCGAATATTTTTTTTGCAGCACAAAAAAAAGAAATCGGGAAATCATTTGTTGAAAAAGAATCTATTATGATGGCAAAAAAATTATTGAAAAATAAAAACCTCATCCTGCCGAGTGATGTGGCTGTTGCGAAAAAATTAGAGGCAGGATACCAGGCGCGTGTTTGTAGCGTAGATGATGTGGAGCCAGATGATATGATAGGAGATATTGGTGTTGCGACCATGAAAGAATGGTCGGTGATTTTGAAAAAAGCAAAAACAATTTGTTGGAATGGTCCAGTCGGAGTATGTGAAGTGAAAACATTTTCGCATGGGTCACTGTTTATTGCGCGGGTAATTGGCAGTATATCGAAGGGTAAGTGTTTTGGCGTTGCAGGTGGAGGTGATACACTTCCCGTGGTATTAGGAAGTGGAGTGTCGAAATGGTTTGATCATATTTCGACCGGAGGTGGTGCAATGTTAGAGTATATCGCACATAAAGGAAGTTTACCTGGATTAAAAGCTATATTAAAAAAATAATATTTAATTATGAATACTATGATGAACGATTCACACAATAGCAGAATGATGAATGGCTTGAAAGGATTATTAGCAGTAGCATTGGTTGCGTACGTGGGTTTGCTTGCGCGCAATACAAATCAACAATACAATTTTATTGGTAAAACATTGCATGATCGTGATACGTTTACGGTGAATGGAGAGGGAAAGGTGTCTGCGAAACCAGATCTCGTGAAAGTATCTTTAGGTGTAACAACGGATGCAATAACCGTGAAAGAAGCGCAGAAAACAAATACAGATCATATGAATGCAATTATTTCTGCGTTGAAGTCTATGGATATAGCTGCAAAAGATATTCAGACGGCGAATTATTCTGTATATCCAAAAATAGATTGGACAAATGGAAAACAGCGTATTTTAGGATATACGGTTTCACAAAATGTAGAAGTAAAAGTTCGTGATTTAGATAAAGTGGGAGATGTATTGGGTAAGGCGGGAGAATTGGGTGCGAATCAAGTTGGTGGATTAGATTTTACGGTTGATGATCCAAAAGTATTGCAAGATCAAGCTCGTGATATAGCAATAGATGATGCAAAGAAAAAGGCTAATATATTAGCTTCAAAATTAGGATTGCAGGTAGTGAAAGTTGTGACATTTTCTGAAAATGGTGGTGGTCAACCGTATCCGCGACCGATGGAATATAGCGCAATGATGAAAGCTGATTCGGCGGGATCAGGTGCACCGCAAATTGAAGCGGGGTCATTAGATGTGAATGCAAATGTAAGCGTAACATTTGAAGTACGATAAATATGTTTTCAAAAACAAAAATCATATCTGTACGAGCGCGAGAGATTTTAGATTCGCGCGGAAATCCAACCGTCGCATGCCGCGTATTATTATCAAGTGGTGATTTTGCAGAAGCAAAAGTACCATCAGGTGCAAGTACGGGGTCGCATGAGGCTTTGGAATTGCGTGATGGCGGAAAAAGATATGGTGGGAAGGGGTGCCTAAAAGCAGTTGCAAATGTAAATACAAAAATAGCAAAAGTATTGCAAGGCATGGATGCGACTAAGCAAGAAGAAATCGATACCGTGATGTTACATCTAGATGGTACACCAAATAAAGCGAAATTAGGTGCGAATGCTATTTTAGCAGTTTCTTTGGCATGTGCAGAAG
>JAHFIO010000058.1 GCA_023246325.1 Candidatus Uhrbacteria bacterium
CAGGTAGAAGTATGATAGAATCTATGACTATGGTTTTTGTCTCTCTCGTTCTTATACAATTTTTTAAAGCTTATAATTTTCGTTCTGATCATTTCTCTATTTTTAGAAAACCATTTGCAAATAAGTGGTTGAATATAGCTATAATATGGGAACTAATACTTTTACTGCTCGTACTTTATGTACCCGTCTTACAAATTCCATTTAAAACGATGAATGTATCAATTATTGATTGGATTATTATCGTCATTTCGGCTATGACAATAATTCCAATATTAGAAAGTACAAAATGGGTTTTAAGAAATATGTCTTATCTTAAAGAATTGACATGTACACATGCAGGATGTTGGACATGGCTTAAAAAAGTCATAGGAATTTTTTTGCTACTTGTTGGAATTATTGCACTAGTAACACCATTAACTCCAGGATCATGGCTTATTTTTGTCGGATTAGAATTAATTGGGTTTCGGTTATTATTTGTAGATAAAATAAAAGCTTATTTTCAAAAAAAATAAAATACTTTTTAATCTTGACAAAATACAAAAAAGAACGTAGTGTGATATCTACGTTCTTTTAAAATGGAGGCAAACATGAAAATCGTTTACGCACTCACGACTACTCTTCTGCTTGCAGGATGTAAAGCTGATACGCATCCTGCTGAAAAAAGTGTGGAGGTATATCCTATCAAACATTTGACGGATGTTGAAAAATGCTTAGCTTCAAATCCAACAACAGTTGAATATGAGCCTGAGATTCATAGAGTACCACTTGAGTCTGAAGTGTTCACAAATACAGATCAAGATTTACTTTCATTTGAAATAACATCTGCATATGCTGATGAATATACATCCATCAAACAAATGAGTTTTTTAATTCAGGGTGCGTATGCCTTAGATATTTCGCATATACGTCTAAGAAAAAGTAATGGTGATATGAGCGATACAGAAGTGAGCATTGTAGAACCTCGTTTGGGCATTGATCTTATGCATGGACTACTTCCACGTGTGTTGTCTGCAGTCATTGTGGTTTCCTTTAAACAAGGGATTGCAGATACATTTGTGAATTCGAATGTTCAGTATACACTTCATGCGGATATACAAAATGCTGTTTCTCAGTCACATATAAGAACATGGATATATAGAAGTAATGCAACATATTTTGAAACGGGGTATGTGGTAAAC
The DNA here is from genome assembly GCA_023246325.1 of Candidatus Uhrbacteria bacterium. GTDB lineage: Bacteria > Patescibacteriota > Patescibacteriia > 2-12-FULL-60-25 > 2-12-FULL-60-25 > JAHFIO01. The sequence continues at coordinate 1,179 of JAHFIO010000058.1, forward strand.
AATCATTTAGAAAAAGATTGGTTGCCGAATGATCAACTTTTTCATGTTATGGTGCCAGGTAAATTTCAAAATACGTATGCGTTTGGTGTTTTTGTATGGGCACGGTATCCATATATTCCACATAGTCCAAATATATTTATGTATAATGGTGCTTGTGACTGGCACAATGATTTGAAGCAAGATTATTCATTTTTAGTTAATCAGCATTTGGTGGCTGAATAAATGAAATTAACCATATTTCAACAAATTTGTTTTCATCTAGTATTTTTCATTATTACACTCAGTGCGTTCACGTTCGGTATTTCACAGGCAATAAAACATCTCAATTAATACCCCTATGTTCCAAGGGGTTTTTTATTTTTACGTATTGACTTTTATTTCTGAATCCTGCAGGATGTGGTTGTTCATTACAAAGGATATACATGAAAACATATATGTGGCCAACAACGTTTTGTGGATTATGTATAGTATTTTTGTACATTCTGTATCAGTATGGATGTCCATGGTGGGTTCTATTCATTATTTTTTGTTTGCCATTCATCACGATCTTGGTTTTCTTTCTATTGTTAGTAGCGGTAGGAATTATCGACTATATAAAAATGGGTAGACAAATCAGAGCACGAAAAGAAGGGAAAGAGAAAAAATGAAACAGGAATCATTGCACTATCTTCGCGATTGTTTCAAAATCACATTTCGTAATCGCGCGGGAAAAATTTATAATGTGAATGAAATAGTTGCGCTCATTGCAGTTGTGTGTACAGTCGATAAAAAAGATAAAACTGTTCTCAGTTTTGGGTGTTCACTTGGTGAAGAAGCATTGCTTGTATACTTTTCATCCATAAATGAATGGCCTGATATTATCGTACTAAACCAATCTCTTGTTGATTTTCCTATGTTATATAATGGGGTGAAAGTATATTATAAACGCGATAGACGAGTTACGCGACATATTCCAGATCCACATACGTGAAATTTCTAAACTGAGGTGTACTCAGTTTTTTTTATCGGCAGGATATTGACACTTCATATTATATCTTGCAATATAGAACTGTTCTTTCACAAACGAGGTTATACATGTCACAAATATGGCACGAATATGAAACGGGATTGTGGGTTGCTTTTTCTTTTCCTTGCGAAGAAATTTACGGCGCGCGGTGGAATGCACTAAAATGCAAATGTAAAACACCGAATCATGGTCATTTGCAATTCGCGACTGATGATGATGGTTGGGCATGGATTCATTTTCCAGTGGAATCACTGGAGGGATTAACAAAAGTTATTGATGCACTTGCGCTCAAAGGGAAAGATTATGAAAAAGGCGGAGCGTATATTTTGGCACAGCCCGAAGTACTCATCCTGCCGAAAGAAATGACGGCAAAAGAAAAAGCAATTATCGTTGATGATGTGCGATTTCAAGATTTGTTAAAACATGTGTATGCATCACCTTAAAGAGAGGTAAAAATGAAATACACCATACAGTCACTCATAAAAGCTTGGAAAAATGAGCCGAAATCTGGTGATGAACATGCAGATTTTATGGCTATCACGGACCCATATATTCTCGCGGGTGCTGTATTATCTGCGAATCCGAATGAGTATGTACACGCTCTAGTCACTATGCGATATGTTGTGAATGTCGCAAATGTGAATCGCAAAAATGCACAGTATAAACTGTGTAAAGATGCGCTCGCGATTTTAGAACCACTTTTTATTACTCCTAATTAACTAGCACTTGCTAGTTTTTTTATTTTTTAATATTGACGACCGCATATAGAACAGGTAGGCTTTGTGCACGCTCCTTACAGGAAGGTCCAAATGAACAGAGAAGAATTACTAAAAAAATTGGTTCAAACACTGAAACAACTTGGACCAACGCACGAAGCCGTAGAAGTTTTTTATGAAACTTTTACGTATAGAGTGCGTATTGGTTCTCCGTACGAAGTTGATGAAAGTGTTTCATCCATCAAGGATGGATTGGCATTTGGCTTTGCTCGTTATTCGTCCAAACGAAAAGAACCGTTTGCACTTCAGCAGCGTAAACTTGTGCCACTTAATTTTTTTAAAAAAATGTGTAGATCGATCGTATCACTAGATGAATTCGCATATCGTCTATTAGAGCGTGAAGTGGGTAAGCAGGATATTGAAAAAATTCTTATTGGTTCATTTCATGCATATTCAGAAAATCGAGATAGTGGTTTAGGTGTCGGCCCCTGGTAACAATGAAACTTACTCATGAGTAAGTTTTTTTATTTGACATCCTGTCTAAAAAACGGCAGTATACAGTTGTTCTTTCACAGGAGGTTCTCATGAACGCAAAAGAGAAAAAGAAATTCAAAGCAATTTGGAAAAAAAACTTTCACAATAAAGTGGGACTAATCGAATTGAGTGATGATGAGGCTGTAGTTTTATTAGATTATGGATTTTCTTCAGATCGTTCGAATACAGAAGAGTTCGGTTGTCCAAAAGATGAAGAAGCACTTCTCGTCCATTTTCTTGCTTTTGCAGATTGTCCAGCAACATTTACAGTTAAAAAAGATATTCAAGTAGTGTTCCCCGTAGTATTTATGAATGTACCTATTTATTATTTGAGAGGTGAAATTGCAAAGCCATATAAGAAAAACGTTTAATCGAGCAATGACTCGGTTTTTTATTATTGACAGAAGATGCAAAATATGACAGGGTAGCATAGTTCATTCACAGGAGGTCCAGATGAATTTCGAAGAAAAGTTAAACTATGTTACTGATAACGTAAAAGGTATCGTTTCATATGCAATATTCTATTATGCATTTATGCATATTGCGCAAGGAATTGGTTTCATGATGTGGTTCACATTTAAGCAACAATGCATTGTTGTATTATCAGTAGCAATAGGATTAGGTTTACTGAATACTATCAAATTCTTTTGGTAAAATAGAAAGATGAAAAAAGAAAAACTGCTTAAAATTGAGATGCAGGATAAGGATATTTGGAATTCATGAAAAAATGGTTTTATGAATATCAACAATTTTTAGCTCCACTTGCATTTGCCATCATATTAGTAATTGTTGAAATTCTTACACCATATATTCGAAATCTACTTCACATCACTCCCATCTAATCAGCTTATAAGCTGATTTTTTTTGACATAAAGTTTTATATCTTGCATGATGTAAAGGTACCTTCCAAAAAGGAGAATGAAATGTCTCAACCAAAGTTTCCTTTTGAAATAAGAGATGTAGAAGTAATTGGATTTTGTCATGGAGTTCGACGGGGTTGTATAGGTATGGAGAATATTATTTTTAGACATATGCCATCTAATAGATGTCATATATGGAGTCCTAGCTTAGGAATTCTCGTAGGTGGCGGTGATACAACTTGGGATAACATGGTGCGTAAAGGTGAGCCTATTGTTACATTGCAATGCAGACCATACACTTTTTTACATCATGGCATACTGATGTATGTTCATAAAGATTTCGTTCTCCCAAATATGGATTTTATTTCTTCAAATCCTGAATTATATTTCGATGACGATGCACGGGCGTATCTAGGATATATGCATATACAAAGACAAGATGGACTTCGATATGAATGGTCTATAAAAATATTAAAAATTATAGAACAGCGCTTTAAAGAAACTCCTGAAAGTATGTTGGCCTATGTAGATAGAGCCATTCTGTGTATGTATGGATTTGTAAAATATCCGCATAGAAGAATTTTTGTTGTGAATGCATGGGCATATAGACTTGCATTATGTACATATCTTAAAAAAAATGAAATGAAGGAAGGAAGTATACGAGTCTTACAATATCTTTCGCCTCATGACATAGATCTCACTAAAGACATTATTACAACATCTGAAGAAATTCTTAAACGTCATCGATGAAATTTCTCATCGATTTTTTTTATTGACTTCAATATACGCATCCTGCAGGATGTAGATGTTCTATAAAAAAGGAGTTCATAATGACTTTCCAAGCACCAACAAAACAAGAAGTTAATTTCAATCGTGATTTTAAAGGTAAGGTAGGATCACTACCTACTGATCCTGTGTCACAAGTTGTCATGACTACTGTGCTTTTCTCGAAAACGCAAAATGAAGAGACACAGAAAATTTTTGGATGTTCCGGCAGTGAAGACGCACTTCTTGTATTTTACTCTATCGCAAAAGATAGGCAGGATCTGGTTATAAGTTTAACAGATCCAACAGTTCTTTTTCCATCTGTATATGATGGATATAAGGTCTATTATGCGAACGATGCTGATCGTTGGTTACATGTAACGTGTGGATGTTAAGAATAGTAAATTGAGAATGTATTTCTCGATTTTTTTTGACTATTACTTTTTTATAAAGTAAGGGGTGTACCTGTTCATTACAGGAGGAAGCGCATGAGTAACATAAGTTTGTCTGAAGCAAAAAAATATCTTTCCTATTGTTTTTCAACAAGATGGCATATGGGGAAAATTTCCTGAAGAGATACAAATATATAAAGTGATAAAAATTTCAGAATCACTCAAATGTGGAAAAGCAACTCGAAAAAGTTTCGGTTGTCCTAAAGGGATTGAAGCGCTGTTTGTTTATGTACGTGCAAATGAGAATAATAATTTTGGTTTGGAGTCAAACTTGGATTTTCCAACCAAATATTACGATTGCCCCGTATTTTACAAAATTGAAAAATGAACACCACATAAAGTATGTCCTGTACTTCCCAATATATAATAGTATGTATCGAGCAATGCTCGGTTTTTTTTATATAAACATATAAGTTGATTTATGTTATATATTACGCTACTCTCGAAGTATCCTGCATGAATAAAGAACTTATACTACGAATAGAAAACCTCCGCACAAAACTAGATGAAGCGTGGCGTGTTTTGGATTTACAAGCATT
>JAHFIO010000059.1 GCA_023246325.1 Candidatus Uhrbacteria bacterium
AAGCTTGAATTTAGCTTTGAATGCCTATATTGAAATTTTTGAAGAGCGTGCATTGAGAGAAGCGAAAGAATCAGATATACGTCGTGATCAAGGAAAAAGTTTTGGTGTTTTGGATGGCGTGCCAATCGCGATAAAAGATAATATGTTACTTGCGGGTGAATTAGCTACGGCAGGATCGCATATTTTACATGGGCATATTGCTGCGCGTGATGCAACCGTATGCGCAAAGTTAAAATCTCAGGGTGCAGTTTTTTTGGGACGAACAAATATGGATGAGTTTGCTATGGGATCTTCGACTGAGCATTCATATTATGGACCAACAAAAAATCCACATGATATAGAACGGGTGCCGGGTGGATCATCAGGTGGGAGTGCAGTTGCGGTGGCTGCAAATTTTTGTGCGGGAGCATTAGGAACAGATACTGGTGGATCTATACGACAGCCCGCATCATTTTGTGGAATTGTTGGATTAAAACCAACATATGGACGTGTGTCACGATCAGGAATTATTGCGATGGCATCATCGCTAGATCAGGTTGGCCCAATGACAAAAAATGTTGAAGATGCAGCAATATTATTTTCTGCTATATCGGGGAGTGATGATTTGGATCAAACAACCGTTCAAGCGAAAGCATTTCATCCTGCATGGAAAAAAGATTTACATGGTGTGAGAATTGGCTTACCTCGTGTCGCATGGGGAGATGGAATGAGTGAAGACGTACGTCGAGCGCTTAATACAGCGATAGAAAAATTAAAAATATTGGGCGCAGAAATTGTTGAGGTTGATTTACCATATGCGGATGAAGCATTGGCGGTGTATTATGTATTGATGCCCTGTGAAGTATCTGCAAATTTATCACGTTTTGATGGTATGCGTTTTGGAAGACGTGAACCGGGATTAGATTTGAATCAAACATATATACGTTCGCGTTCAGAGGGTTTTGGTGTAGAAGCGAGGCGTCGCATTTTACTCGGAACGTTTGCATTGTCTCGTGGATATTATGATGCGTATTATGTGCAAGCGAAAAAAGTGCAGACATTAATTCGACGCGGATATGAAATGGCTTTTCAAAATGTAGATGCATTGTTAACACCTACAACGCCAACTTCTGCATTTAAAATTGGGGAAAAAATATCCGATCCATTAAGTATGTATTTGGAAGATATTTTTACGGTAGGTGTGAATGTAGCCGGGCTTCCAGCCGTATCAATTCCAGTCCAGGATATTGTGGGCATGCCTATTGGGATGCAATTCATAGGCAAACATTTTGATGAAGCGGGAATATTGAGTATCGCGAGAGTATATGAAGAGTCAGAACGAATATATGGATCTTATTGATATCGATCCAGTATTTTTTTACTACGGAATCGGCCTTCTGCTTTTTGTGAGTGCAATGATTGGACTATATGTTTTGGCACGAAGATTGCGACGACCTGAAATGCTAGGAATGTCTCGAGCAGACATTGCAAAAAAATGGATTGAAATTCGAAAGACATCTGAAATGAGTATAATGGGAGCAAAAATGGGAGTATTAGAAGCGGATAATTTGTTGGATGCAACTTTTAAATCATTACTGATGCCAGGTGAAACCATGGGGGAGCGTTTAAAAGCTGCTTGTTATAGATATCCTGGTTTAGAGCGTGTATGGTGGGCGCATAAACTACGAAATCAAATAGCGCATGATGCGTCTTCGAATATTTCGCAGCCACAAGCAAAAATGGCATTACATGATTTTGAACGCGCATTAAAAATATTGAATGTGATGTGATGTTTCATCGAATATGATTCCGTATATACATGCAACTACTTTTTCACTTGGGCCTATAACACTTCAAGTGTGGGGTACCTTTGTTGCATTGGGATTTTTAGTCGGCACATATATTGTTGCACAACGCGCGAAAAAAAATGGATTGGATGAAAAAAGTGTGTGGGATTTGGCATTTTGGTTATTTATTTCTGCAATTATTGGTGCGCGTGTTTTTCATGTTTTGGTATATGAGCCAGGATTTTATTTGGCGCATCCATGGGATGCGCTGAATCCTGCCAAACCGGGATTTGCAATATATGGTGGATTAGGCAGCGCAGCTCTTGTTTTTTGGATATATGTGAAAAAGAAAAAATTAGATTTTTTGGTATATGCCGATACGGTGATATGGGGATTGCCCTGGGGATGTGGCATAGGACGTATAGGATGTTTTTTAATTCACGATCATCCAGGAACATTGTCGTCTTTTGTTGGAGCGGTGAAATATCCTGATGGTACATTGCGGCACGATTTAGGACTTGATCTTTCCATCGCTGGTTTTATTATCGGTATTTTTTTTCTATTTGCAGGATTAAAACAACGTCGTTCCGGTTTTTTTCTTGGTTTATTTTTAATACTTGATGGGTTAACGAGATTTTGGTTAGATTTTTATCGCATAGGAGATATACGATTTTTGTATTTGACGCCTACACAATGGATTACAGTTCCCTGTATTGGTATAGGTTTTTGGCTTATATTCCGGCGCAAAATCTGATATACTATATACATGTACGATTCTATAATTATTGGTGGTGGTCCTGCGGGGCTTGCGGCTGCCGTGTATATGGCGCGTCAAAAATTAAACTTCATCCTGCTGACAGGGGATGTGGGCGGTAAAACATTGTGGAGCGCAGATGTAGAAAATTATCTTGGATTTCATTTATTAGATGGTTCAAGTTTAGTAAAAAAATTTCAAGAACATTTAGCGGATTATGTACATGATTTTGAATTACATGAAAGTGAATTAGTAACAAATATAAAAAATTGCGGAAAAAAAGATTGTGCGTATATTGTACAAACTGAAAAAGCTGAATATCAAACACGCACCATATTAATTGCGACCGGAGAAAAAAATCGCGTATTGAATATTCCAGGAGAAAAAGAATTATTTGGACATGGGGTAACATATTGTGCAGCATGTGATGCGCCACTCTATGTTGGAAAAAATGTGCACGTGATAGGTGGGGGTAATTCTGCTATGGATGCGGCATTATTATTAGAAAAATACGCGGCACATATTACGATCGTGAGTATTAATTCAGAGCTGACAGGTGATGCGGTTATGAAAAAACGTGTCATGACAAGTTCAAAGATGACTATTCAATTGCAAACGAAAACTACGCGATGTATCGGGACGACGCATATTGAACAAATTGGTTTACAAAAATCTGATGGCGTTGAAATTTTAGAGCCAACGCAAGGTGTTTTTATCGAAATAGGATTGGAGCCCATTACAGATTTTATTGATATCATTGCCAAAGATAAATGGGGACAAATTATTATTGATAAGCGAAACGCAACGTCGCTGCAAGGTATTTGGGCGGCGGGCGATGTAACAGATATTACAGAAAAACAAATTTCTGTTGCTGTTGGTGAAGGGAGCAAGGCAGGATTAGAAATTATTCAATATTTACAAAAAACAGAGTTTAGTGAATAATGCCAACACTATGATACATGAAACTCAAAATCAGGCGCAAAAATATTTTCTTGTTGGTACAGTGATTCTAGGTGTTTTGATCATAGTAGGCATTATTTGGGCTTTGACACTCGCGCCAGATACAACGGGTCATGAAGAAGAATATGGTTTACGTTTTAATGATCAAAATGATCCTATAATAGGCAAAGCAGATTCAAAAGTTGTCGTTCGTTTTTTTAGTGATTTTCAATGTCCTGCATGTAAAAGCGCTGAACCTGGTGTATTGCATATCCTGCAGACATTTGCTGATCGTGTGAAATTTGTATGGAATGATTTTCCATTAACAGAATTGCATAAAAATGCAAATGAAGCAGCAAATGCTGCGCGTTGCGCAAAAGAACAGGGAAAATTTTGGGAATATCGTGATGCGTTATATGTTGGGCAGGATGAATGGTCGGCACTGGTGAATCCTGACGATACATTTTCTTTGTATGCGCAAAAAATAGGATTAAGAACTGATGCGTTCAATGCATGCGTGCAAGAAAAAACATTTAATAAGCATATTACAGATGATTTTGAAGAGGGCACTTCTAATAATGTGAATAGTACGCCAACATTTTTTATAGGAAATAAACGGTATGTGGGGGCAATGTCGAATGCCGCTTGGGATACAGAATTACTTTCCGCATTAGGGGCGGTAAAATAATCCACAGGTAATGCTTGACAGGCGCTCGACCTTCATATTCTTAAGCCATACAATACATATACTAAATAATTTATTTTCACTCGTTATGAATATGTCAGTAGAATCAGGTCACGATCATTCTCATGATCACACTCACTCACGAAGTTCAGCAGACAGTTTTTTTCAAGGACCACCAAAAACAATGTTTATGTTTGGTGTGCTTGCAGGTGTTGCAGGATGTAGTATTCTTGTTTTAGCTGTTGTGGCTTGGGCAATTTTTGGTGGAAAGAATTTGAATTTGGGTGGTGGTACGCAACAGGTAGCCGTTCAACCTACACCGAATCCTGCCGACAATGGACAACAGCCAACGCCCTCACCAGCAGGGCCGGTGAAGCCAGTAAATGAAAAAGCAGATCATATCAAAGGACCAAAAAATGCAAAAGTGACCTTGATAGAATATTCAGATTTTCAATGTCCATTTTGCAATAGACATTTTGCAACATTGCAAGATCTCATGAAACAATATCCAAATGATGTTCGTTTGGTATATCGACACTATCCATTATCATTTCATCCATTTGCACAAAAATTGGCTGAAGGTTCGGAATGTGCGAATGAACTTGGTGGACCTGATGCATTTTGGAAGTATCACGATCATATTTTTCAACAAATGGCGGCTGGGACATTTACAGATGCGGCTCAAACTGTTACCGGTGCTAAAGATGTTGGTTTAAATTCAGATAAATTTAAAACATGTTTAGACTCTGGAAAATATGCTGCACTTGTAGCTCAAGATGAACAAGATGGTCAGGCAGCAGGGGTCGAAGGTACACCGGGTACATTTGTAAATGGTAAAATGATTTCAGGTGCGGTGCCACTTGCGCAATTGAAGGCGGCGGTAGACGCAGCTTTGAAAAAATAACTTTTAAATTTGGCGAATCGCTTTGTCAAAATTTCCGCCCCTCTCTCTACGCACGCGTAAGTGCGTTTCGTTCGGTGCTCAATTTTTCCTCGCGCTTCATCCAAATTAAAAAGTTATTAATGAAATACATATAAAGCAAATTTAAAGCGACTTGACAGTCGCTTTATTTTTTTGTATACCTATACACGGAGGTTACGCGCATGAAAGATCACGCCTGTAGTTTCAAAGTTCTCGTGGTTGAAGATTCTGATATGGTCTGCGAAGCATATCGTCAGCAGCTCAATTCATTCGATGAAAGTTACGAATTGATTTTTGCAAAAGATATTCGCTCAGGAATGAATATGTTGGAACTTCACTCTGATATTGATCTTGTAGTGGTCGATGGATTGCTTGAAGATAATGAGATAGGAGAGGATTTCGTGAAATTGGCTCGTAAACGATATCACGGAAAGATGCTTGCGGCATCTTCTGGTCCAGCTATGAATGAAGAACTTGTTCGTCTTGGTTGTACCTATGCTGCGCGTAACAAATTTTCTGTTACGAAATGTGTGCAGGCTATGCTACTTGGCCGGCCAATCGAAAAAGATTTTTTCCAGTTGCCCTGATTCTTTCAGGGCTTTTTTTATGGCAGGATTCAGTAATGCGCCACTTGATTTTATGCATCAAATAATATACTGTAACCCTGGTTAAAAAAAACAGGTGGTAAAATGTCTGGCCTATAGGCGAGGCAAAAAGATGTTGACGCACGGAGAGGTCGCATAGCGGTCTAGTGCACTTGCTTGGAAAGCAAGCGTACCGCAAGGTACCGAGGGTTCGAA
>JAHFIO010000060.1 GCA_023246325.1 Candidatus Uhrbacteria bacterium
AATGTCAAAACCAGATTTTTGGGGAAATGCAGATCAAGCAAAAAAAATTTCGCAAAAACTTTCTGATATTCGGAAAGAATATGATGGTTGGGCAGGATTTCGAACGGATATACTGGAGGTATTAGAATTAGCGGAGATGAGTGAAAAAGATGAAGTAATGGAAAAAGAATTATTTGCGCGATTAGAAAGAATAGAAAAAGCATATTCGCTTGCTGAATTTGCAATGCTGATGCATGGTCCACACGATGCATCGTCCGCTGTTATTGCTATTCACGCAGGTGCTGGTGGTACGGATGCGCAGGATTGGGCAGAAATGTTAATGCGAATGTATTTCAGATATGCTGAGAAAAAAAATTGGAATGTACGATTGGTAGATGAAAGTCGTGGGGGAGAGGCAGGTATAAAATCCTGCACATTTTTTGTTGAAGGGCGGTATGCATATGGACATTTACGAGGAGAGGCAGGTGTGCACAGACTCGTAAGACAATCACCATTTAATGCTGATGCATTAAGACAAACGTCTTTTGCATTAGTTGAAATCCTGCCGGAAATAGATGAAAGCGTTGTCGTTGAAATAAAGCCAGATGATTTGCGTATAGATACATTTATGAGTGGTGGGAAGGGTGGACAAAGTGTGAATACAACATATTCTGCTGTGCGCATTGTACATTTGCCAACGAAAATTATGGTGACATGTCAGAATGAAAGATCGCAAACACAAAATAAAGAAACGGCTATGAAAATTTTACGCGCAAAATTAGTAAAATTGCGTGAAGAAGAAATGCAAAAAGAAAAACAATCATTGCGCGGAGAGTTTCATAGTATTGAATGGGGGAGTCAAATTCGTTCGTATGTTGTTCATCCATATAAAATGGTGAAAGATCATAGAACGTCGGTGGAAACATCAGATACCGAAGCGGTTTTGAATGGAGACTTAGATATATTTGTAGAAGGGGAATTAAGATGGATGGCGGGCAAAGGTGTATAATGTACAGGTGAACCATTTAAAAATAGAATTGCCTAATGAAAAGCCGAGCATGCGAGACATATTTCGCGCACTCCCTTTTTTATTACGATTTTATTATAGAGCGCAAGGAAATGCTTTCATTTTGCATATGTTTGGTGTATTAGGACAGGCGCCTGCACTTGCCTTACAAGTGTATGCAATGAAAATTATTGGAGATGCTCTTATAGTTCAAGATACGAAATTATTTTATACAGGGTTAGTGTACATGGGAATCTGTGCCGTTGCTTTTGCATGTACAGATTATGCTGAAACGGTTGGTAGTGATTTATCTAGATATAGAACTGAATATGCAATTCGATATCAAGGTATGAATATAATGGCTCATCTTCCATTCGCGATATTAGAAGATAGTGGGTTTCAAAGACTTCGTTTTGCGTATCAATCCAAAATAAGTGATATCAGCCATTTGCAAGATGCGATGTTTATGTTTTTATATAATGTAGCTAGTTTTATTGGGTATGGAGCTATTTTTATTTTCTTGCCTTGGCCTGTGATTCTGATGTTTTGCATAATATTTGCCATAAGAATTTTAAATGCAAAAAGGGAGGCGCAATGGACATGGTCAATTTTTGGAAAAGAAACGCGCGAAGGAAGACGCTCGGATTACATTGAAAGAATCTTTATGGATGCGAAACAATCAATGAGCGTAAAAAGTTGGGGATTACATATTCCATTTGTACGAATGTGGAAAAAAATAACCAATACTATATTAAATGAATATGAAAAAAAATCATGGGTTATGGGAAGTTCAGTCGCATTAACCGTGTTTCTACAAATAACTGGTGCAATCATTGGATTGTATTTTCTTTTTCATTCATTTATTCTCAAACAAATTACCGCTGGTGTTGTACTCGTTTTTTTTACGAATTATTTATCCGTATCAAGATCGTTTGGAAATATGTTTTATAATATTCGAGAAATGTCTAAAGCACTGCCTTTTATAGTTATGTTTAAACAGTACCTATCATCACCACTTGAAAGTGATGTTGGTGTACGAGTGTCACGTGAACCTATACATATACAATTTGATCAGGTGAGTTTTAGATATCCTGGTACACATACTGACATTTTAAAAAATGTTCATTTTCAATTTTCTGAAGGTGATCATATAGCACTCATTGGCTTAAATGGTGCTGGAAAATCGACAGTATTAAAATTGTTAATGGGAGTATACGAACCTACGCAAGGTCAAATTCTTATTAATGGAATAGCATTACAAAAAATAAAACCAAGTGCATGGCGACGTGTGCTTGCTGTTTTAGGTCAAGATCAATTATTCTTTGATGATACGTTTAAAAATCAAATTGTGTATAGCGATCAGACTTCTACAATTAATTCGGCAGGATATAGACGTGCATTATCCGTAAGCGGTTTTGGCTCTATATCAAAAGATTTTTCTCGTGGCATGGATACGCATGCTGGAAAAAGATTTTCCATGCCGGAAGATGAGGCTGTAGAATTATCAGGAGGTCAAAATCAAATTCTCGGTATTGCTCGTACATTATATAGAGATGCACGCATATATATTTTTGATGAACCAACATCAGCGGTGGACGCATTAAAAGAAGAAAAGTTTTTTGAAGCTTTGCCCGAGGCATTTCAATCTAAAGGAATTTTATTTGTATCTCATCGATTTTCAACCTTACGACGTGCGAAACGTATTTTAGTTTTAGATGGAGGGAGAATTATAGAGGATGGTACACATGAAGAATTGTTGTTTAAGGCGGGGCGATATGCCGAATTGTTTACTTTGCAGGCGAAGATGTATACGTAAGTGAATATGAAATCCATAACGCTTATTGGGATGCCTGGTTCAGGAAAATCTACCATCGGTAGGATACTTGCTAAAAAAGTATCGATGAAGTTTTTAGATGTAGACGAATGTATTCATGAAAAAACTGGAAAATATATACGTGAAATATTAAAAGAATATGGGGATAATGAAGTAATACGGTTAGAAAATGATATGATACAAACATTGGACTTACAGAATTCCGTTATTTCTCCGGGTGGCAGCATCGTATACTCACCGCATGCAATGAAAAAGTTGCAACAAGAAACGCATATTATGTATTTAGAAGTGTCTTTGGATACACTTCAGAAACGCATAGGGAATATAGTGAATAATTCACGAGGAATCGTTCATTATGATTCATTGGGTTTTGATGGTGTATATGCCGAGCGTCAACCCTTGTTTAAACAATATGCACACGATATGCTAGAAATACATGATCAAAATCCAGAAGAAATTGCGAATATCATACAGGGAATGTATTGCCATTCTTAAACAAGGTGGTGTCATCGCTTATCCGACAGAAACATCCTATGGATTAGGATGCGATCCTCGTCATACGAAAGCTCTACAAAAAATATATAAAATAAAAAAACGTGAAAAAAATAAACCGTGTATTTTGATTGCGTCTTCCATGTCGGGAGTAAAAAAAGTTGCTGATATTTCAAAATTATCAGTACAAGCTAAAAAAACGTTTCAGAAATTAGCACAAAAATATTGGCCGGGTGCGTTAACTATGGTATTGCCTGGCATTCTAACAAAAACGGTTGCTATTCGTATAACGTCTTCATTCATCGCACAACAACTTACAAAAAAATTTGGATATCCTATTATATCAACGTCAGCAAATATTTCAGGGTCATCAGAATGTCGGTCAGCTATATCTTGTAAAAAAGTTTTCAAACAAAAATATAAACCAGATTTTATTCTTGACGGAGGCACATTAAAAAAATCAAAACCATCCACGCTCATTCGCATTCTGCCGAACGGGGGAATAGAGGTATTGCGACAAGGCGCAATTGAGATACAATAACTATATGTCCCAATGAGGGCTGTTACCACATGTATATGACTCCAAAAGAAATAAAAGAAGTATTAAAAGATCTTGGGGCAGAGCCTAATAAGCGTCTCGGACAACATTTTCTTATTGATCCGCATGTTTTAGAAACTATAGTACAAACCGCAGAGCCTGCAAAAATTGGCATTTCTTTTGAAATAGGTCCAGGTCTTGGAGTATTAACTCGTGCACTTTTACAACAGGGTCATCATATAATTGCATTGGAACGCGACACGCGCTTTATTCAGTATCTCAAAAATTCAATTCAACATGAAAATTTCAAACTCATCACAGGTGATGCAACGGATATTGATTGGTCGAAGTATCTTAAAAATTCTTGGTCGTTAATTTCAAATCTTCCATATGCGATTTCGTCTTTTGCACTTCGAACGGCACTCTATAATCCAAATCCTGCCGCGCATATAGTGGTACTTGTGCAACGTGAAGTTGGCGAGCGCGCGATTTCGGTTGCGGGTGAAATGAAACACTCAAAGCATGAAAATAAAACCAGTCTTCTTTCTTTAATGGTTGCGCTTGCTTCTTCTCACGCGCGCATCGTGAAGCGCGTTTCACAACAAGCATTTTACCCTGCACCAAAAGTGGAGTCTGTTGTATTGGAAATCATTCCTATGTCACACAAAGAACGTGAAAAAAAATGGGGCATACAACCAGAAAAAATTATGCACATAGCAAAAACCGGTTTTGCACATCCACGCAAAAAACTTTCATCCAATCTCACGGCAGGATTAGGACTTTCGAAAGAATTCATTGCAGATGCATTTACTCGTACGCAACTCAATCAAAATATTCGTGCAGAAGATGTTTCGCCGCGCGACTGGGCAATGCTTGCATCCTGCCTTGACGAAAGTGTAAAAATATTGTAAGGAAGAAGTTGTACTTTACACTAACATGAGGAGTTGCAATGACTACAGATTCAAAACCTGTTTTGTATGGACCCGAGCAGCAGTTCGCGGTGTTTACCGCATATACTATGCCAGTAACCGAGCATCAGTTAAAATCGCTGTATAGCGATTGGGTGAATGCGCCATTCTATAATGGCACGGTATGGGAAACGCATGCATCTTGTGAACAAGTTGAAAAAAATCCTTGTATGCGCACAATGGTTATGAAAGAATTTTATCTTGAGCCGAGTGGAAAAGATTTTGCGGATATGTTTGCTCGCGGATATAGACATGCACTACTAGATGAATTGCATGCGTTTGCAATGTCTGAGATAACAAACAGATTATTGCAAAAATATAAAATTTTCGCGCTTGGTAATTATTTTAGACGCAAAAGAAATGATTTTTGCCCGGTTGTTTTTGCCACACGCGAATTGAGATATTTGCAATATGATTTCGTACATGCACGATATCGTGCAGATCATCGATTTTTGTTTGTACACGTATAGTCGCATCCTGCCCTTGCAGGATTTTTTTATATATGTTAATAGAAAAGAAGGAGAGTGAACATGCTCATTGGACCCGTACAACAGTTTGACGTGTATTGCGATTTTCGTATGCCATATACACGAAATTTTCTTGAAGATGAATTTAGTAAAGATGGCGTAGATAAAAGTTTCTACGATGGAACAATATGGGCCGGTCATGCAACGTGCAGATATTTAAACAGAAATCCAGACATATATAAAATGGTTCTTCAAGAATTTGATATCGAACCAAATCAAAAAGATTTTGATGAAATGTATGCACATGGTTTTAGACATGCCAGGCTACAAGAATTATTTGCTTTTGCACAAGGTCCATCTGAAACGCAAGATGTTCTAAAAAAATATCATGTTTTTGCACTTGGTTCTACAGCATGGATTGAAAATCACGAATATTGCGCAAAAGTTTTTTCTGCATTCGGTAGAAAAATATTACAAGCGGAACATATACATTCACAATGGTTTCCGTACAATCGTTTTCTATTTGTTCACGTATAACCGCATCCTGCCTATATGGC
>JAHFIO010000061.1 GCA_023246325.1 Candidatus Uhrbacteria bacterium
TTTTTACATATGGGAAATTTGTCTTTGGCAGGTGAAATTGTGGACTTAGATTCTGTGCAAAAAGTTATTGTTGAGAAAAAGGGTGTCGTGCGCATAAATCCAGATATTGGACGTTTTCAATTAGTAGATGAACGGTTTGGTATACCAAAATGTATTTTAAAAGATATGCGTGAAATATGTTTTTCTGTGAAGATATTGTTAAGAAACGATTTTCGAAAGTATAGATCCGAGATGTGTCATGAGCTTATAGACGGGTATATAGTAGGGCTAGGGGAGAGTGAGCCATTTGAACGAATTGGTTTAAGCGCAGAAAAATGTCGACAGGTTTTTCGTATAGTTGCACAAGAAGTAGTAGCAGAAGGGCATCACATGTCACCAATAGAACCTGATATACTGGTACATATATGAAAAATCCTTTTGAAATTTCAAAACCAACCTCTCGGCAAACTGCAAAACGTCGAGATATTGATGAGGGATTAAGGGATTATGCATCTAAAGATACGGAAACAATATATAAACCAAAAGATGTTGATGTAGAAGCGTATATGCAAGCGTTGCGTGTTAATGTTTCTGATGCGGTTGGTGATTTTGAGCAAGTCATTGAAGGTTTGCCTACTCATGATAAAAAAGAAAAAAAACAATTAGAAATATATTGTTTAATAAAATATTTTTTTGAATCAAAAACGTTTGCGGAACAGCGTCAAATTTGGGAGCAGCTATATTTAAAAAACTTCCTCTGTACAGCTGAGGGAGAAAATATCGCATTATCTTTTTTAGAGCATATTCGTGAAGATGTGAACAGAGTATTGTTTATCGATAGATTATTAACGGTTTACTCTAAAGAGAGATTGGACGTATATATACAAGCTATTTCTGATGAAGAATGGAGGGAAGCAACGGCACAGCTTATATATCAGATTGACGGTGACACAATAGATATAATTTCATCTATTGAAAGGATGCACAAAAGATTTAATAAAAAATTGGATTGGAATGAATATGCGGCCGCTATAGATACAGGTATAGGGAAGGCGCTTCGCAATGGCGAAACAGATATAGCGGAAGATTTGAGTGAATTACACCATTCATCTGGTAGGGAAACACATGAAGATATGAATACTAGAATTCATCGTATGTATGAAAAACATATTGATGATGTGTATGAGGGAATATTTGTTTCAGTGAATCGTATGCAGGATGAAGATCGAGATCATCGAGATGATGGATATGGCGGATATACCGCTATTTCCTTTGCTGAATGTATTGAAACAATAGAAATGGGGGGAGGAATAAAAATAGATTTTCAACAGCCACGTCTTCGTGAAATAGTCATGAAAGAATTACGAAAAATATTGATGCACAATAGATCAATAGAAAAATATGATGAAATGGTTGGGTATATAGGGTATGGTTTACCTGAGAGTGAAAAAAAAGAATGTGTTCAACACGTCAGGGTTGAATTCATTGAAGCTGGAGATACAGCGCGTTTAGAAGAATGGGAAAATAAAGTAGGTTTTTCTTTAGAAGAAAATAAGTATATACGTGAAATTGTTGCGAAGCGGCTGACAACCATGTTTTCATTATCAGTGCAGCATTCAGATTTTTACTTTTTAGATGAACTCACATTTTTACGAAATAGATTTTCAGACATAGTTTCTTCAGAAACTATTATGGATGTGTTTTTACTCATGTCGAATAAAATGAATGCAGTGGTAAAATTCTCTTTGTTACAACAAGTGTTTTCTCAAAGCGATATAGAATTATTGAAATCTAAGCCACAAGGCATAGAATTCTTTTATACATTGTATGCACAAGCCATATTAGGAGATTCTCAGGAATGCATTGATTTTGTAATGAACTATATTGATTTAGGCGTGGCCGCTTCTTCAAAGGTATTCTTAGAAACTATAAAAAATGAAATTCAAAAAGTGGTAGATAGTTATACTATATCTACATATGATCAAAAATCTTTGTCTCACATTATTACAAAAAATCCTATATTGCTACAAAAAGAAATTGAACCACAAATAGTTGAAGATAAACAAAAACTTTTAGAAAAGTTTATTACAAGCAGTTCCGCAGATCTTGATAGCCTGTATATGCTTTTAGAAAATGGGGTAGAGCCTACTGAGACCGTAAAAAAATTATGGGCTAAAAATGTTACATTACATTTGATGCATGATGGGATGCTGCTTACCAAAGAACGTTTTCAAAAATGGAATATTGTATGGAATGCGTTAGGAGCCAAACCAAATTTTTCCGACATAAGTATGTATTTTGATAAAAATGCTGTACGATTAATTCATGGCGGTTATTTTTCCGATTTTTCTTTCCTTGAAGAAGAAACCGGATATATTTTTAATCTTAATACAATAAATTCATATACGTATTTTACAACTATTGATGAACAGGGTTTTACAGATATAATTCAGTCTAATATTTTTGAGCGAATAAAACCATTGATTCAAGAGTGTATATATAGATATTATTTTGAATTACAACATAATTATACGAATGAAAGATTTATAGGCCTCTTGAAAAAAGTAGAAATGTCGTCTGAAGAATTGGTGGGAGTTATTGTACAAGAACGATTTGTCAAGTATATAGAAGATGCAGTACCAGCAACAGAAATAGACATAATAAAAAATAGATGGATACAACAGTTATATATAGATGAATCTTTTTTTGATATTGATAAACAGGAATATCAAGAAGCGCGAAAGAAAAGAGCGATCGATCATTTACCACAATTTGCGTATTCAGGTACATCGGTAGATAGGTATTCTATGCCGATAACAGATGAATTACTACGGAGTGTTTTGCCTAGAATTTTGGAATCGACTATACAGTATGGTGGTATAAGCAGATTTATAAAAAATATTAAAACATATGTACCGCATATAGTAGAATTATTAGTAGAATCTAAAAAAGATGATTTTATTCAAGCGCTTTTATTTGATCTTGCTTTAAATTTAGGACAAAACTCCCAAATGGAGTTTCCATCAGATTTGTTTTATAACTTGTCTGCATTGCAATTGGCGCTCATTCAAAATACGTATATTCAATGCCTTGGAAGTAAGGAAGTGGTGAAAAGTTTTGATCAAATATATAGGTTGACGCATACACCCCCAGATTTCACTGAGACAAATTTAAAAGATTTGTGGTATGCATCAATATGCAAGTCTATATCAAAGAATTGGCATATCGAAGCAAATAATTTGTTAAAAATAGCATCAGAACAAGGTATTGAACCAGACTGGAATTCAAATAGTACAGTACGGGCGAAAATGTGCGAAGCTTTAGGGGACAGTTTGTTTTTTCCCACGGCGGAAAATATAGAAAAAGCTGAAACATTTTTTCATATTGACTTGTCTAAAAATAGTGTATTGGTAGGTTCACTTCTACCCCGACTGTCTTTGCATGCCATAGACACTATATATTCCATTAAAAAAGATTTGTGTAGTTCTGAGGTTAAAAAAATATATCTTTTAGAAATTCGTAAAAAAATATTTTTAAATTTGAGTGATGCATCAAACAATGCAGTCAATCAATTCGAGGCGATAGATGCCGATACGCTAGAAGAATTACGGGATAAAAAAACACGAACGCTAACAAATCTAGAAGAGGAAAAAGAAATTATTAGAAAAAGTTATGGAAATATTGTAGAAGCACAGGTATGGAAAGAGCGAGAGCGTATAACAGGTATTGCTCCAGATATGAATGATGCGGCTACGTATACAGCATGGAAAACAATATTGTTAAGAGTCACAAGACATACTGATTATTTACAACCTTATGAAGCGTGGTTTCAAAAATATCCGTATCCAGAAAAATTTCATAAAGATATACAAAGCGCACATATAGGAGAAATGGCAAAAATGACAAAAAATATTTTGATGTATTCCGATTTTGAAAATGCGGAAATGTTTAAAACAATATTCGGGATGTCTTTTACAGATGAAAAAATTATTATAAAGATGTATTCAGACTGGGAATGTAAACCATTTGGACTAGATATATATCTCGCATATAGGGATAAGTTTGTTTTAACGCCTGAACAATATGCTCAATTGCATGCATGTGCGGTCACAGCTTTGGAGGATTTTATCGTGAATGGCGAGTTTGCTAAAGCAAAGCTTTGGTTACTAAAAACTGATATTCGACCGTCAAAAGAAATATTACGAACAAAATTGACGCAGCAAGTGTTTCGGAATGGAAGTGTTGATATGTATTTATCCGAAATTTTTGCCGTTTGTAATGAATCTACGGGTTTACTCGCTGATGATTTTATACATACTCCTATTGATCTTTCATCACGACATGCGGCCCAATTGTTCGCGCTGACTCAGTCTATTATACCTATTGATAGTTCAAATAAAAATGATGTGAGAACTTTAGGCAAGCAACGCGAGCGTGCAAAAGCGTATATAGCACATGCAAACCCAATGTATGCATATATTCCGGAATTATTGCAATATCGTGGAATAGCAAAAAATAAAAATTTTTGTCCATATACACATGCAGTAGATCCTTTATTCATGTATTTAAGATCACGAGATGTGAAATTAGAAGATACGCAAGTACATACAGGTATTATAGAATATTTTAAAACTTTTGGATTTAATAATTTGCCTATTTTATTAGATACAACTATGGCGCTTATGGCATGTGATAATACAGATGCGCATATTTCAGCTCAAAAAATTCGTCAAAGCACATCGCCTCATATTAAAGAATTAAGAAAATTTTTTCAATGTGAAAATGTACAAGTAACTGCGCGGCAGCTTATAGAAAAAATTCAAGAATTTCAAAAAAATCTTTTGCAATATATTTTAAATGATACGCCGCTTCCAATAGGTTTAGAACATTCAAAACTAGGCATGGAAATATTTAATGCTACTATTCCTTCTGTTGGCACGTATGCGCGTGCATCTGGACGTGAAGGACTCATTGCGAAAATACGTTTAAATCCGCATATGCCTAAACCAGCATCCTGCATACAAAAACAAGTGCATAAAGTTTTTGTTCGCACAGATGAGGATATGGAAAGTGGGTCAGCCGAAGAAAAGATTGATGCAGAAATGAAATTAAAAGCACAAGAGGAACCCGTGCAAACATTTCTATTGCCTTGGCGAGAAGGAATAAAACTGTATGAAGAAAATCAAACAGAAATTGCTTGGTGGTTAAGCCGAGTAAAAGATACGTTAGAAAAAACAAAAAATGCATACACGAAAAAAATAGAAAGTATTACAAATGAAAAAGGAAAAATAGCTCTTCAAAAACAAATTGAAGATATTGAAATAAAAATAGCCGGGATTACACATGCAATTATCGAACCGAATGAAACTACGTCTGTGGCGACGGTGGATGGGCATACCATACATATGCTTCGAACTCTTATGCAATTGTATGCGGATCCAAAAGGAAAAATTGATTTTGTTCAAATGGGGAAAGCAGCAAGCGCAGAAGTCCATGGATTATTTTTTCGATTAATGAAAGAGCATGCATCTGAGCACTGCATGCGTATTGAAATGTGCGAAGAAACAGGCGATGAATTGCAAGCTATAGATGCATGGTCTACGTATTTTTATGAAGAATTTCTTGAGCATTTTTTGAACACTATTCCAGAAGATATTCAAAAACTTGCGCACTATGTATGGCGTACAAATAATATCAGCACCAATATACGGCAGGATGGCGTACGTGGTTCTGTTGGAAAATTACATCCACTGCACGATACAGCGAAAAAAATTCTCGCATTAAGAGATAAAAAACACGCGCTTGCGAATGCGACACAAGAACAAGAGTCGACAC
>JAHFIO010000062.1 GCA_023246325.1 Candidatus Uhrbacteria bacterium
ACAAGTAAGCAATTTGCTTTGCGGGCGGCGTTTGGATCGAAAGGTCAAAAACAGTTGACATGTGCTTTATATCAATTGCCAGAAAAGGAACATATGCGAATTTTGCAATTTGCGCCACAGGTTTTTTCTTCGAAAGAACATGAAAAAAAATGGCATCAACATTTTCGTGGCGCACAAGGTGTTACGCAATTAGCAAAAACATTTCATCGATTGAATGTGCCCTGTATCCTGCCGACGTCATATGTTGATTCACATTATGGTATTGATTTATTTTGTGCGCATCCACTAGAAAAAGGAAATGTTTTGAGTTTGCAAGTCAAGTCTGTCTTTCGAACTTCTGGAGTATTGTCAGAAGATTGTAGTTTAGATGTTTTGCAAGATCTCGAAAAACGTCATACGAAATTTAATCAGGTATATAAAATGAAATGCGTGCCATCCTATATGCATGTTTTACTTTCACGGAAGGCTCCGTATGCAACACAGTCTCATGACATGGAAGATCGCACGCAACGCTTTCTTCAAAATGTTTCCAACTCTCTCATACCTGCATGAGAGATTTTTTTTATGTATAAAAAAATCCGGATAATCCGGGTACTATATAAAATGAAAGACTATTATTGAACGTGTATTGTATCGCCTATGGATGTGGAGTTATAAAATATTTCTGTTACGTACACATCACGTTTAATGACATACTTTTCTACTTTGCCTTTTATGGTGAGTTTATATGTTGCAGGATGAAATTGCGAACTTGAAGTAGTTTGATGAATGGACCCTGTATACCACCAATAATAATCTGGCTCGATCCATGCTGGATTATAATATTTTGCAATCAC
The DNA here is from genome assembly GCA_023246325.1 of Candidatus Uhrbacteria bacterium. Taxonomy (GTDB): domain Bacteria; phylum Patescibacteriota; class Patescibacteriia; order 2-12-FULL-60-25; family 2-12-FULL-60-25; genus JAHFIO01. The sequence goes on from JAHFIO010000062.1 coordinate 837, forward strand.
GACTCCTTCTTTTAGAGAGTCGGGTGGTGGTGCGCATGCAATGATAGAGAAAAGGAACAGTATGCGTATGATGTATCGAATCATGTAGCGACTCCTTCGTGTATGTGAATGTTCGTATTGTATGTGTTTTAGTGGTGGGCGAGGAGAGAATCGAACTCTCAAGATCTTGCGATCGCGGGATTTTGAGTCCCGTGCGTCTACCAATTCCGCCACTCGCCCTCGCTCAACATTCCACTCTTCGTTTCGCGTCCGCTTTCAGCGTTCGCTCCACTTCGGTGGATGTCTCGCTCTTACTTTTTTCTGTGGAAAAAAGTATTCTGTCTTCACACGCTATTTAGTAGTACTGTATTTCTAGTGTATATATTGCATTTTTGTTAAGGATATGTCAATGTGGGCTTGTTCCTTAACATATAAACGGTGCGTCTGGGGTTCTGCTATACGGCAGGATGAGGGACAAACCATTTGGTGAAAGGTCACGGTCATGAGCAAAAAAAATGCTTCTGCGATTGAAAGTGGTGCGGGTTATTTTCAAGGTTTTATTACAGCAATGATGGATATTGCGCGTGATAATAAAGTGCCATTTGAGGCGGTATATCGTTTGGCTAAACCAGAGGGGAGAGCCACACTCGCAAAAATGATTGGTGTCGCGAATGCGGATTATGAACTTGTTCGTACTTCATCAGATGACAAGTCTGATGATAAATTCCTTCCACGAAATAAAATGAATTTCATGCATGCACCTCTACTCGCATCTGACGATATTCGAATTTGTGTTGATTATAATATGCCAACAAATAGAAAAACTTTAGAAAAAATGTTTTCTATTGGAGGCGTTAGTAGATTTTTTTATGAACATCACTTTAACTGGGAGAAGGATAGTTCATTTTACATGTATACTACGATCCTAACTTCTCGCGATTTTCTCATCATGCATTTTAATCGAATGATCACGACTGAACATGCAATTCTTGATATGAAAGAACGCGGATATCGTCCAGCAAATCATCTTGAAGCATATGCATTTCGAATAAAGTATCGTGAGTTGCAATTGAAATTTCCGCTTATGGCACTTGGCTCATTTGTACAAAATGGTCGAGATAGGTACTTTGCCATGTTAAATAATTTTGATCAATTTCGTTTTGACATTGATTATCGCACAGAATGGAATAGTGAATTTAGATTCCTCTTCGTTCGCAAATAAATCTTTTTGACTCGTACTCCCTACGAGTCTTTTTTTATTTCGGTGCCTGGCACAAAAATGAAATCCAATATTTGAGACCTTTAGAAAACGATGAGATGCGATAATTGAGACCGCTGAAAAAATATGAAATACGAAGCTCTGGAGCTCTGAACTGACGCAAACGTACTGAGTGGTACGTTGAGGAGGTTTAGAGCGAAGAGCGAGTAGTTCACTTTTTTCAGCGGTCTCCCCACATCCTTGCATTACGTCCTGCATCAAGCGTACACTATGTCTATACTTATTTATGGGAAGAATAATATCTATTGTAAATCAAAAAGGAGGAGTTGGAAAAACCACTACAACCATAAATGTTGGCGCGTATCTTGCTGAAGCGGGAAAATTTGTGTTGATTGTTGATTTGGATCCACAAGCAAATGCAACATCAGGATTAGGAATTGATCATCGGTCTATAGAACGTGGAACATATGAAGCCATTTTGGGCGAAGTGCGCATGCGAGACATCGTTCAACATACGGCTCACGAAACTTTGCGTATCGCACCTGCTACAACTGCACTCGCAGGATTAAATATTGATCTTGTTCCTTTAGAGCGACGCGAATATAAATTATACGATTCATTATTGGATATTCGAAATGATTATGATTATATTTTAATTGATTGTCCGCCAACATTAGGATTAATTACGTTAAATGGTATTGTAGCAGCAGATGAAATTTTAATTCCTGTACAAGCGGAATATTATGCATTGGAAGGTTTGAGTCAATTATTAGAAACCGTGAAATTGGTGAAAGAAAGATTGCGTCCAGAGATAGATGTATTGGGCGCGGTATTAACTATGTATGATAAGCGCACGCGTTTGAGTGATGACGTGATGCAAGAACTCTATAAATATTTTCCAAATAATATTTTTCGGTCTATTATTCCGCGTTCGGTACGATTGGCAGAGGCGCCAAGTTTTGGTCGTAGTATCGCCATGTTTGATGGTGGATCAAAAGGTGCGCAAGCGTATGCACGCTTAGCGCGAGAAATTTTAGAATCAGATGAAATAACGGTTCTCATATGATGATGGGAAAACAATCAGGATTGGGGAGAGGACTAGGGTCGCTCATACCTGCGCGACCTATTTCTGCTTTGCAGGATTCGCACATGGCTCATCCTGCCGACAGTGGAATGTACATACAACAAATCCCCGTAGATCGCGTGTCACCAAATCCACATCAACCGCGCATGCATTTTGATCATGGGCAATTAGAAGATTTAATTTCATCGATTCAAATACATGGGGTGATGCAACCGATTGTGGTGACGGTCACTGATGGTGGATATGAATTGATTGCGGGTGAACGTCGTTTGCGCGCGTCGAAAATTGCAGGATTAGAAACGATTCCCGCCATAGTTCGTACAGCGACGGAACAACAAAAATTAGAATTAGCTTTGATTGAAAATATTCAGCGCGCGGAATTAAATGCCATTGAGGAAGCGCGTGCATATGTGCGATTGCAAAATGAATTTAATTTAACACAGGATGAAGTTGGGAGACGTGTAGGAAAATCTCGTCCACAAGTTGCGAATATTATTCGTTTATTGAATTTGCCGGAAGCAATTCAAAATGCATTAGCAGAAGGAAAAATAAATCAGTCGAATGCGCGGACATTATTATCATTGTCTTCTGACGCAGAACGAATGGAATTATTTTCGCGCATGCTAGAAGGGAATTTTACGGTTCGACAGACCGAGGCGCGTATTCCTCGCGCATTTGGTGCACGTACGCGAAAAGCTTTTGATCCAAATATCGCGAATATAGAAGATGCATTGCGTAAATCTTTGGGCGTGAAAGTGGTGGTGAAGCGTGAGTCAAATGGTGAAGGGGAAATTCGTATAACATTTTTGAATGAAGAGGATTTGAATGGGTTATTGGGGAAATTGACGGGTAATTAAGGCGGGGGTATTATGTGAGTATTAAAAAATTAATTTTTTATATGTCTGAAAAAAATAAATCTATTAATGAACAAATACCACGAGATACATCAAAAAAGCGATATCACATTGGAGTTAAACGTAATCCAGATGGTAGTCTCGATTATTCATGCGCTGCCGAAGTGATAACCAATGAAAATAAAGGGAGTACACAACCCGAAAAAGTCATTGAATGTAACCCTGGAAGTGGAAAAAAAGTAGCGAATGATTTACTAAATCTTATACGTCAGAATAGAAACAATTCTTTTAATAAATCTACACCAGAAAATATCCGTAAAGTATTAACAAGCAATGCAGAAAAATTTGAAAGGTTGCTTCATATTTTAACGCGATTTAATCAAAATGATATTTCTGCCGGAGAACTTGCTGATAATTTAGATAAGTTTAAAACCAAACTTTGGGATCTAATTGATGCACCGCCAGATATTGATGGTCGCCAAGTTTTAAAACCTACTCTTCCAGATGGAAGATATGATAATTCACCAGGTAAAGAATTAGTTTATGAAATGGATAGGGATTATTTAAAATTAAATAAAAAAATAAAAAAAGAAAATTTAAAAACACTTTTAAAAGATGTTGGTGATTTAGAGACAATATTGCTTAGAGAAAATCAAGTATTTGAAGAATCGAAAAAATAATACTTTTTTTGTTTCTTAAGTTTCGGTACAACATTTCGTGTCCAAGACAATAATCCAGAAGAAAACGATATACTAATGAAATTTTAGTTACGCAGAGTAAAATTATAAGCAAAGTTGCAATTCAAAGAAAAAAAGTCGTATTAATGAATATGAATATAACATAATATGAATGAGGTGCCGAAGTATGAAGAAGGTGTGGTTGTAAATCAAAAAAGAGATGATAGTCAAAAACCCATAAAATTTCCTAGTCTACAAAATGTACAATCATTCACTTTATCCGATCAAGAGAATAGAGAAACATCTTTAACACAAAGACAAATCTTTTTAAGAATAGCGGCGCAGCTTTTGACTGAACAAGATATAGCACCAGAAATGCATACGCTTTCAGATCAAGAATTGGGCATCGAAATACAAAGACAATTTCAAGAAAATATACGAAAGCATTTTGTAGAGTCGGGGCTAGCAGAAAAAATTGAAGCGTTACGATTGCAGCAAATGAATTCCGATTCAGATATTCCTCTCGATGAACAAGCGACGCATCTTGTTACGCAATTAGCAGGTGGAATACATGGATGGGTTGATATGATGCCTAGTTTGCGAAATCAAAATAAAGACGCGGGTATGAATTGTACTATGGGGAGTGCCGTGCTCCATGCTGCATTAGAAAAATTAGGTTTTCAAAACGTACGCACTTTAGCAAAAAAAGGGCATTATATGGTGATGCGCACATTGAAAGATGGATCAATCAAAATATATAATGTGACAGAGTCGCGAACAGTTGAAGGACAAACGTATGGTGATGTACAGACATATCCAAAAGAACACATTTCGAATCAAAAAAATATAGATGAAAAAGGAGGGCGAGGTATTGCATTCACGGTTACGAAAGCTGATGGTCAATCGATTAATATGTATGGGTATGATTCTTCAGTATTAATGGATAGTGCTACCATGATTGGAAATTTGGCAGAAATAAAAGATGATGTTGAAACACTTGCTCATTCTGAAAATCCGGAAGAATCTGAAAGGTATATACAGGCAGTTGAACTTTGTCGTACATACCCTGAATTGAAAAAGCTTGATTCAAAAGAAATCATTAAACAATTTGATTTATTTGATGCACATGAGTATCTATAGGGGGTCAGGCACCAA
>JAHFIO010000063.1 GCA_023246325.1 Candidatus Uhrbacteria bacterium
GCTCAGCTGGTAGAGCGCTTCCATGGCATGGAAGAGGTCAACGGTTCGATCCCGTTACGGTCCACCATAAACATATCCTGCATACGGCAGGATTTGTTTTAACGGGCTTTTTCGTAAGATGAGATGTATCCCCGCTTGCTACATAGGGCAATTTCGCGTACAGTCTCGTATATGTCAGTACATATTGGTATTGTAGGTCTTCCAAATGTTGGCAAATCAACACTGTTTCAGGCTATTACAAAAAAAGCAGTTGATTGTGCAAATTTTCCTTTTTGTACGATAGATCCAAATATAGGTATTGTTGAAGTCCCAGATAATCGTTTAGAGCAATTATCAAAAATTTCAATTTCGAAAAAAATAATTCCAACAACCGTAGAGTTTGTTGATATCGCAGGATTAGTAAAGGGTGCATCTGAAGGTCAAGGTCTTGGAAATAAGTTTTTATCACATATTCGAGAATGTGATGCAATCGCACAAGTTTTACGTGTGTTTACTGATCCAGATGTGCTGCATGTAGATAATTCCATAAATCCAGAACGTGATGCTGAAACAATTGGAATTGAATTGGCTCTTGCAGATTTAGAGACCGTGTCAAAAAGAGTTGATGCAGTTGCGCGGCAAATCAAATCCGGAAAAACACGTGATTTGGAAATTTTATTGATTGCTTTAGAAAAAGCGAAATCTGCATTAGAGGCAGGGAATGCACTCCGTACACTTGAGTGGACTGAGGATGAAAATATACAACTCAAACAATTGTCGCTCATGACATTAAAGCCAATGTTATACGTTGTGAATGTCAGCGAAATTCAATTGCAGGATGCATCATGGAAAAATTCTTTGCGAAATCTTATGCAAGATTCTTCACTGCATTTTGTTCCTGTTTGCGTAAAAATGGAAGCAGAGCTTGCTTCTATGGCACCTGAAGAAAAAAAAGAGTATTTAGAATCACTTGGACAAATACAAAGTGGATTGGATACATTGATTGTTGCTGCATATGATGTTTTAGGATTAATAACATATTTTACTACCGGTGAAATGGAGACGCGCGCATGGACCGTTACGCGTGGAGCAAAAGCCCCGCAAGCAGCGGGTGTGATCCATACAGATTTTGAAAAAAATTTTATACGCGCAGAAATAACATCTTGGAAAGATTTTGTTGAACAGGGCGGTGAAAGTAAATGTCGAGAAAAAGGACTGACTCGTATTGAAGGAAAAGAGTATCTTATGAAAGATGGTGATACGTGTTATTTTAGAATAGGTGCATAAGGGCTATACTCCATAGTATGATGAAAGTTCGTAAAGCTATTATCCCCGTTGCAGGATTCGGCACTCGTTTTCTTCCAGCAACAAAAGCAAGTCCAAAAGAGATGTTGCCTATTATTGATAAACCAACAATACAATATGTTGTTGAAGAAGCAATCGCATCTGGTATTACAGAAATAATTCTTGTTACGAATCAAAGTAAACGTGCGGTTGAAGACCATTTTGATGATAATCCTATATTAGAAGCCTGGTTAAAAAAACAAGGAAAAAAGGATTTACTTTCACAGGTTCATGGAATAGGATCAGATGCTAATTTTATTTATATTCGTCAACGTGGAAAATATGGAAGTGCAACTCCAGTATTAAATGCTCGAGATCTTATTGGTGATGAACCATTCGCTGTTCTGTTTGGCGATGAACTTATCCTGTCTCAAAAACCGCGTCTGCAACAAATGATTGAGGTATATGAAAAATATGGTGATCCCGTGCTTGCAACTATTATTGCTGATGACGAAGGAACAAAAAAATATGGAATAGTGGATCCTGCCGAGGAAGTAGAAAAAGGGGTTGTGCGCGTGAAGGGACTTGTGGAAAAGCCGGGTCCCAAAAAAGCACCATCACGACTTGCTGCAATTGGGACATATGTTTTAACGCCAGATATTTTTGATTGTCTTTCAAAATTAAAACCAGGTATTGGTGGTGAAGTTATTTTGCTTGATGCTATAGCCATGCTTATGAAAAAACGTCCTGTATTTGCGAAGGCTTTAGAAGGCCGATATTTCGATACCGGATCTAAAATAGGATGGCTTGAAGCCAATTTGACCATGGCATTAGAAAGGCCGGATATGCGTCATGATGCACGTGCACTCGTGAAAAAATTGAATATGATGTAAACTATATGGGTCACACCCATATGAATTTTTTAAAACGATTTTTTTCTTCACTTCTCCTCCTTTCTTTTATTGGGGCAGGATGTACACAAGCTCCTGATGCAGCGATAGTTGCTGCTTCTAAACCAAAGACACTTGTTATTTGGGGCGTAGTTGATGATTTGACTCCATATGATGAAATTTTTAATTCATATCGCAAGATAGCTCCAAATATTAGTATAGAATATAGACGTTTTAGATTAGAGGATTATGAATCTGCTTTATTAAATGCATTAGCTGAAGATCGTGGGCCTGATATTTTTATGATGCATAATACATGGGTAGGAAAATATATGCCAAAAATTCTTCCTATGCCTTTGAGTATAAAAGTTGCAACTAAAACTATTCAAGGTACATTGAAAAAAGAAACGGTATGGCAATTAAATCCAGAAAAATTAGTAAGTCTTCGACAATTTAAGGAAGAATATTTGGATGCAGTGTCGAAAGATATGATTCGAAATACGAATATATCAACCGACCCAGATAAAAAAGATTTTCAAGATCGAATTATGGGCATGCCTTTATCTGTGGATACATTGGCTTTATATGTGAATAAAGATCTATTAAATGCGGCAGGAATAGCAAATATTCCACAAACATGGGATATATTTCAAGAGGCCGTTAAACGATTGGTAAAATTAGATGATACAAGCGCTATTATTCAAGCGGGTGTTGCAATGGGAACTGGTGTCAATATTAATAGGTCTGCCGATATTTTACAGGCGATTATGATGCAAAATGGGGCAGAAATGTCTAAAGCGAATGGGAGTCCTACCTTTGCAGTTCTTCCAGAAAAATTAAGTGGAGAGCGTGACCTGCCGCCTGGCAATCAAGCTATTTCTTTTTATACTGATTTTGCAAATCCAGCAAAAGATAATTATTCATGGAATAAAAAAATGCCTAATTCTTTAGAAGCATTTACATCAGGAAAAGTGGCTTTTATGTTAGGGTATAGCTATGATTTACCTACCATTAAAGCTCGTGCGCCAAAATTAAATTTAGCAATTTCAAAATTTCCACAAATCGCGGGTAATCCAGAGGCGAATATTGCAAATTATTGGGCATGGACTGTATCGAAAAAAACAAAGTCTTCAGATATAGCATGGCATTTTGTAAATTATATGCATAAGCCAGAACAAGCGAAGTTATATTTAAAAGCGGTTAAACGTCCTGCCGCTTTACGCGCATTATTACCCGCTCAATTGGATGATGAGGATATAGGGGTATTTGCTGCACAGGTTTTAAATGCACAGTCTTGGTATAGGGGGAATGATGCAAAAGCAACTGAAGATGCATTTATCAAATTAATCGATACATCAATAGGCGTTGAACCAGAAGTGATATCTAAAAATATTCACGACGCGCAAAATATCGTGAGCCAAACATATGCATATTAATTTTAATGTTTTGTTGAAAAAAATAGCCTATATTTTATGTAGTTTTATATTATATAATGCGTATTATGCGTATGCTGTACATGCGGAGACTATTTGTACTGGTAAGTATCCAACTACAGGATATGCCATCATGATAGATGGTGTAGCGTATAAAGAATGTTATGCTGGGTATGAATTTCTAGGTACGGCAAAAACTACGTGTAGCGCCTGTACTAAAATAGATTTAAATAATTGTTCTAATAAGGCATGTCAAGATCCAAAATACTGCGATGATGCTACAAAAAAATGTGTAGATCCAAAGGCTAAATGTCGTAATGATGACGATTGTGGCGCTGGGATGGAATGCACAACAACATCAAAATGTATAAAAATAAATCCTGCTGGTAAATGCGGCCCAATTACTGGGGATCATTGTAATCCAGGATATATATGTCAAATTCAATCTGGGACCGGATATTCTAATTGTGTAAAGTTGAGCCCTACCAGAGCATGTACGTATTCTCAAAGCACTACTGTAGGAGCGCAGCAGGTGACAACTTTTGGCGGAGAGGGAAGTTGCGATGCTGGTTATTATTGTTCTAATGCAGGCAAATGCACAGCCGGCTCGAAATTAGGTGCGTCATGTAAATCAAGCGGAGAATGTGGAAATGGAAGAGATTGTGTAGCGAATAAATGCGTTGATTGTGATGGGAGTGCATGTTTAAACTTAAGTAAAGTAGATAATCGTTGCAAAAAAGATGAAGATTGTGTTGCGCTAAGTATTTGTAAAAGCGCGCCAATAGGATGTTATTGCGCGGCTGATAGCATGTGTTATCAGAAAGATAAGGCTGCAAATGATGCGGCTATTGCTGATATACAAAGTCAAATAGACGCAAAACGAGCCGAAATTGCTAGAATTGATGCCACTATAGCAGCAACTCCAGATATTTCACCAGATGGATTGGCTGTATTAAATTCTAGAAAAGAAGCACTCAATGAAGAATTTCTTGCGCTAACTTTTAAATTAACTGCATTGCAGGGACAGGGAAATCCTGCGGGTGATGGTACTTCTGGAGTTGGAGGTGCACCAAAATCTGCATTAGCACCTGGTAAGGGTCAAGCTCCTGCTGGCGGACAGGGAATGGGAAGCGCCGGTGCTGTAGACACATCATTTCATTTAACAATAGCGCCAGGCCATACAACGTGTCTCGCTCAGGGCGATTGTACTTTAGATGATCTTGTAAACACCGCAGCAGATTTTGCTAATTTGCTTACTCGATTGGCAGGCGCTTTATTTTTCCTCGCTTTTATTTACGGTGGATTTTTATATCTCACATCATTTGGTGATCAGTCAAAAGTCTCCGAAGGAAAAAAGGCAATCACCACCGCATGTATTGGAATTGTTATTGTGATGTGCGCATGGGTTATTGTACAATTTGTTAAATCAACTTTAGGCGCACAATTATGAAAAAAATTATATTTACTATTTTTATATTTTTACCTTTTTTATTGCCTAGTATTGCAAAAGCTGGTTATGTTGATGATGCGCTTACTATTCAGAAATATACAAGTGGTGCTTTTCTAATAGAAGCTCTTGATCCAGGGGTTGGCTTAGCAGTAAAGGCAACTTGGTGTGCTACAACTAAAGCAACTATAGCATCTGAAAGCGCAGCTCTCAGTTCTGTTCAAAGTGGATATGATTACTGTAAAACACAAACAAAAATATGCGCGGGAGGATATTGTTTGGATAAAGGTGATATAGTACCAGGTTGTGGATCATTAATTGCTGGATATGAATTATTAAAAAACAAAATTTTATTAGATAATAAAGTCAGAAATGCTGTTGGCTGCGAAAATCCAGCTGGAGATGCAGGTAAGGCAACTTCAATAGAAGCAGGTACATCCAAAAAAACCGAGCCTCTTACAGCAGGATCAGAAATTACTCTTAAAGATCCTCTCGCGGGCGCAACTATTTTAACACTCATACAAAAGCTTATTGGTGTTGTGATCCCCATGTCTGGTGCCATCGCACTACTTGTTTTCATTTACGGTGGAGTGATGTGGATGACGGCCGGAGGTTCTAA
>JAHFIO010000064.1:0-4354 GCA_023246325.1 Candidatus Uhrbacteria bacterium
TAGATGTAGATCGTCTTAATACTGATATTAAAGAATTAGATAGGGAGATTCGTGAACTATCTAAACAGCGTGTAGTATTATGTGAAGAGCGCGAACAAATTCTATCGCAATATACATCTCCATATCGCGATGATCATTCGCATCCTGTCGAAAAAATTCGCGTGCAGGATGATACGGGCCTACATTGGTTGGGAGGTTGTGATGCACATGAACTCGCACAAGATGCACAGACTGAAGAAGATATTGGCCCTGACTTAAAAGTTCTGCGCCATAGGTAACTCGTCTCCTCGACGAGTTTTTTTGTATTTGATTGGAAAATATCTACGAGCAAGAAAAAAAGAGTGAACGATTCTCATGAACGATTGCTATTGACGCAATCGTTTTTTTGTAGTATGTTGCGCACAGACCTTTAACAATCGAGGGCAGAATGAATAAAAGTCTTTTGAAAGCGTGGTGGCCTAATAATGTAATCGTTCTATTTTTAAATTCAGTGCTACTTTTTATTTTTGGATATATATTGAATGTGAAGGACGCAATACCTTTTGGGTTAAGCCTTCTTCTTTTGAATGTTCTGTATACAATCATAAAAATGTGCCATATCACATATATTTCAAAAAAAGAAATGTCTGAAGAATTAAAATTGAAAAAGCAAATGCAAAGACTTGAATGGTGTGGATTGCATTCAGCGCTGCCTATGCTTTTATGTATTTTCATTTTCATTGGTATCGCAGTGTATGGCAGTATGCACAAAGATGTGATTTGCTTGGTTGGCGGTGTACTTGGATTTATTTTAAGTATACTGTTCCCAGTAGATGATATTAAATATTATTTCTCAAAAAAAATCGCTCAATTGAAAACACAGCATCCACATATTTTTTCAGAATCGAAAATTGAGCCAAATTGCATCCGCATTCAAGAAGAATTGCAACATCAGTTGCACCTTGTATACGGCAAACAAAATGAGCTTGCAAAACATGAAGCAGAGATATTAAAAAAAATTGATCAAGCACGTAGTGCAGATGGTGAAAATCCATATCGTCCACGCATTCAACATTCTGTTCCTGTAGCGACGCAGACGCATCCTGCCGAGAGCGAAGGAGAAGGCGATATTCTCGAAGCCGATCCTCTCAAAAAAATGCACACATTAAGTTAGCCCAGAATTTTTTTTGGGTTTTTTGTTACGCTACCACCAACGTATAGCTGGACATTACTGTTATATATGGTAAGGTCAACAGACGAACATTCGACAATAAAAGGAGTGCATACGGGTGAACAAAATTGAAAATGAATTGAAAAGATTGCGTAGAACAAGAAATGTTTCTGCGACACTATTTATTGGGTTCTCATTATTATTTGTTTTGTATTTTTTCAAATATTCTTTAGAACTTGATTCTATGGCTAGCTGGTATTTGCATGCTGTCACATGCTTTATTTTATTGTCATGTGCTTCTATATATTTTGTAGTGTTCGCAGATATGGTAGACAATACTAGTTCAAAAATTAACGATATGCGACTACAAATGTCTGAAAAGTATGAAAAACAAAAAACACGTACGCGTATAGATGTCGTGCATGAAATCCAAGCTATAAGAGATAAGCTTCATCCTGTATTGCAACAAGAAGTTGCATTGCTTACTGAACTTGAACATTTCGACGAAAATCAACCCGAACATCCATATCGCGCAATGTCTCACATGTCGCACCAGTGGCCAATGTGTCCGCATGGATATGATGTGCATCTTTTTGGCAAAAATAATTCACATACGTGTCCGAAATGTGATACGGAAGGAATGAAACAATGACAACCCGTCACTATGATCCAAAAAATGTGTATGAAGGTGCATTGCTCAAAGAATATGAACATTGGAATTTAGAAGTTTCGTGGCGACAACATACCTTGGGATGTTTTATTATTTTTTCCAAACGTCAGGATGTGCGATTAGAGTCCCAACTCACGACATACGAATTATACGAAAAGCAACTTGTGATGCGTGACATGGAGGCAGCACTTGTGCGGCATCCGCTTTTTCGTCCGGATCATTTTAATTATTTCCAAATGGGAAATGCTTTACCTATTTTGCACTATCATGGCATCCCACGATATCAAACCATGCGTCATTTTTTAGGGCATCCTTGGTTTGATGTCACATGGGGGAATGTACCTAACTGGTCACATGTTGAAATCCGTCGGCAGGATGTAGGCATACTGCGAAATGCTATTCTGCCATATCTGCGGTACCACTCGTCTTCTTGACGAGTTTTTTTATTTTTGTTAAGATAAAAAAGTACTTTTGAAATGGGTGAAGAAATGAAAATAAATCGTTCAAAAAATTCTTGGTGCAGACGACATGAAAGTTTAGTGACGGCAATTCTCGCTCTTGCTTTTCTTTTACTACCTTTTATAGTTTTTACTGCAGTGTGGGGATGGTGGGTTTTTTTAGCGAGTCCTGTTCTCTTGTTGTTTTCTCCGTTTATTACATTGTATCTGTCTGCACGGAATACGCGAAAAAATATTGAAGCAGATGCAATCGATGCAAAAAAGCGACATGAAGAATTTATTCAAAGAAGTGAAAAAGCTGGATTTATTTTTACACATATATCCAAAATGGTTCATTGCGGCGAAGAAAATGTATTTGATGTATTAAAACCAAATGTTGTACATGGTACGTATTGCTTACATTGTTTTGCCGAACTTTCGCCTCATTGGGCATTAAAACCAAATCTTGTTGAAGTATGTATGGACATGCTGCCTCAGCAGGATATAGTACATGCCGAAAAACGATTAGAGAGAGATTTGGAAGAAGCTGAAAAGTATATTTCAATATATACGAATAAACGAGATCTGCTTCTAGAGCAAAAGCAGAAAATTTCTGCGGTGCAGGGGAATGCGCCGTATCGAGATTTTCTACATCCTACTCAGCAGTGCCGTGTATACGAACAAGAATTTCCAGAAGAAGTTGAAGAAGAAATAGAAGTTGTACGTAAAAAAAAGAAAGTACATTGATACCCCCGTCCGCTCGACGGGTTTTTTAATATATGTTACGGTTTCGGTAGGAGGTGTTCATTGGACAGAAAAATAAAAAGACTCAAATATGCAGATCGAATTATACGCGAAGTCTTAGAGCCATTTATTTTATTTGGTTTATTTATTTTTAGCTTGTGGACTATTTGTGAGACTGGGGAAGGCATTGGCACTTTGTTCGCCTTTTGTGGTTACAATATGCTTGCATATTTTATGACAAGTACTGCATTACATATTATTCGTAAAAAAATTATACATCTCACACATACAGAAGAAGAAAAACAAATCATGCGACAAACTCCACGTAGCAGAATTTTCATCGAACGTGATTTGAAATGCATCCAACTTGCACGTTCCAAACAAGCTGAAAAAGATTTTCAACTTGCGGAACAAGAAATGCAATTGTACAATGAACTTGAACAAGATGCGGTTCAATCAAAAGAACATCCATACCGAAGAATAGGATAACGTATATGAAATTTATCGTACGATGTCTAGAATGGTTCTGGTTTCTCGCCGTACTTTCAACACTTGCATATATCGTCTGGTTTATGGAAACTATGACAGAAATGCAGATTACGCTCATCGCTGTTCTCTGTCTTTTCGTAGGCCCACTTATTGTATGGACTATTCAATATTATCTACGACCTATTGATACAGAAAAAAAGTAGCTTTCACCCAACAGAAGTTGGGTTTTTTTATATAAACCTGTATGCTACTCATATGGATAAAAATCAAAAATACACATTTTATATTGTTGGTGCTAGCCTTGCTTTGGTTATAGGTATTTCAGCTTCTTTTGTTACTCATATACGTTTCGAACTTCAAGCGGCGCGAAATAAAATTGCAGATTTAGAACGAAGACTTGCAATAACAGGCGATGCTTCAGATGCATCACTTGCAGATGCAATCGTATTATTACCCGCTGATCTTAATGTTATAGGTGGTGCGCGTGTTTCAAGTCGTGAATTTATTATTAATACCGATACTGATACAACTCCAGTACATACAATACAAACGTGGGCAGTTGATGTGGAATCAAATATCGCATCTCTCATACAAAAAAGAAATTTTGAAAATGAAGAAATTACAACTTCTATTGATACATCGTCAGCGTCAGAAGCGTATGCAACTATCGAAACTCAAGTGACAACAACGGGGACTATCGCCACCTATATGGACATTGTAGATATTCGTACAGGAGAATTACTTGCAAGTACTTCTTGGGAAAATGGTTCTCATATAACCGTGCAAAAAAAAGATACAATTCTTTCAATATCTGTATTACCCGATGCATGTCGTACATCAAAAATATTTATTGATGGTATAGCA
>JAHFIO010000064.1:4364-5537 GCA_023246325.1 Candidatus Uhrbacteria bacterium
ACAATTCCTAAAACCGCAAAAGGTATATGTACTAATCCTGCCGACTTTGGCATACCATTATATTCCAGATCAATAGAATCAAATATGGAAATTGTAGATTTCGAAACTCCATGGGGAGGCACGAGTATTGTACATTTGAATAATCTACATCCTGCCGGCGTGACATTTGAATAGAAGATTGCTACCGTATACAGGTCGAAAGGAGGCCGTCATGGTCACGACAGTGTTTCGTTCTTTTCCAATTCCAGTCATGTGTTCCGTGCTTGATAATGGCCTCACCATTATTACAGTAGAAAAAAAATCAAAAGAGGTTGTTCTGAATATCGCGGTGGGTTCAGGTTCATCGTCTGATATCCTTGCAGGATCAGCGCATGCCCTTGAACATATGGTGATTTCTGACGATGTAAATATGGAACGTCGAGAAGTAACGCTTGCAGGATGTTATGTGAATGGGGAAACGCACCAGACACATACACTCTATTCTGTAAGTGGAAGTGTGCAACAGTATGAAAAAATGTTTTCTGCACTTGCAACCTGCGTTTCACGTCCTCGCTTTGAAAAGTTTTTCTTCAAAAGAGAGCTTCCATCTGTCCTCAATGAATTTCTCGCAGATGATTGGGAGGTTGCGCAAGATATATGGCGCGCATCAAAATTGTATCCAAAGCATTCAAATATGATGCGACTTCCGCTTGGAAAATCATCAGATTTGCGCAAAATTCGTTTGTCGAATTTGAAACATTTTTACGATAAGCATTATTTTTTGAAAAATATGGTTATCGTGGCGAGTGGCATGGTGTCGCATACGGTACTTGTTGATGCGGCAAAGTCCTCTATGCTCATGAAAATGCCAAGTGGACATCGGCCTGAAATTCATCCGCTTGCTTTCACAGCTTCACGGGATATTTTTTCAAATTATAAAGTGATGTATCCAAGCGTGCAATTGTATTTGCCCGTTCCCTGGCGTGAAGATGAAAGAATGTTGTCAGAAATGGCAATCGATTTATTTGAAGCGGATTCATACGGAACAATTTATAAGCGATTGTGTTTGGATGAAGGATTGCTCTATGGCATAGAAACAGCTCATTCTGGATTTCCAGAATGTTGGAGCAGTATCACGGCAAGTACAGCTGAACGAAAATTGCCAACCATCGAGCTCGCAATGTATGAAGAGAT
>JAHFIO010000002.1:0-2538 GCA_023246325.1 Candidatus Uhrbacteria bacterium
GCTTGGAGTGGAAAATTTATATGTAGCAGGTGGTATGCGCATGGTGCATCATCTGGAGCAAGCATTGCGTGCACATGCCTTGTATAAAATTGATCGCGATTATGTTGTGAAAGATGGAGAGGTTATCATCGTAGATGAATTTACGGGACGTTTAATGATAGGCCGTAGATATTCTGAAGGGTTGCATCAAGCCATCGAAGCAAAGGAGCGCGTTGAAATAAAACGTGAGTCTGTGACCATGGCAACTATAACGTTTCAGAATTTATTTCGTCTATATACAAAACTAGCAGGAATGACAGGTACGGCGGTTACCGAAGCAGAAGAATTTCATAAAATTTATGCATTAGAAGTTTTGACCATACCTACAAATCAAAAAATTTGTCGTATGGATGAAAGTGATCGTGTATACAAAAATCAAGTTGGAAAATTTCGCGCTGTTGTTCGTGAAATTCAATCGCGCCATGAAAAAGGGCAACCTGTTTTAGTTGGTACGGTGAGTATAGAAAAAAATGAATTATTATCCGAGCTATTGAAACAGGCGGGTATACAACATAATTTGCTGAATGCGAAAAATCACGAACGCGAAGCAGAATATATTGCACAGGCAGGTAAAAAAGGAGCAGTGACGGTTGCCACAAATATGGCAGGACGTGGTGTTGATATTATTTTAGGAGGGAATCCACCGAATCCTGCCGAGGCTATGGAAGTAAAAGCGGCAGGAGGTTTGCATGTGCTTGGGACAGAACGCCATGAATCACGACGTATTGATAATCAATTACGTGGACGTTCTGGAAGACAGGGTGATCCAGGTTCTACGCAATTTTACGTATCCATGGAAGATGATTTGATGCGCATTTTTGGTGCTGAAAGAATGAAAAAGCAGATGGAATTTTTACGTGTACCTGAAGATGAAGCGATCGAGAGTGGTATGTTGTCGAAAGCAATTGAATCTGCACAGAAAAAAGTGGAAGGGCATAATTTTGATATCAGAAAACATTTATTGGAATACGATGATGTGTTGAATAAACATCGTGGAGTCATTTATACAAAACGTCGTGATATTTTGACAGTATCACATGATCCGACGATCGAAGGTGAGCGTGCGACGAAAACAATTATTTTAGCAGCAATAGAAAAAGAGATGGAACAAATTGTATTATCGCGAACGCCAGAAGAGGGCGTGGATGAATGGGATATACAAGAAATTGAAAAAGCGGCAGGGGCCTATATGCTAGGTGATGTGCAAATGAATTTGTCTGATAGTGTTTTAGAAAAAAATACGGAAGAGTCAGAAAATGATATTGTGAAACAACGCACGGCATTTGTGAATGCGCTCATTTCAATTGCACGCGAACAATATGTGCGACTCGAAGAAAAAATGGGTGATAGCGTGCAAATGCTTGGTTTAGAAAAAGCGGTATTATTGCGCTCAATCGATATGTTGTGGGTAGATCATTTAGAAGCGATTGATCATCTGCGAAAAGGGATTGGTTTGCAAGGGTATGGTCAACGTGATCCATTGGTAGAATATAAAAAGCAAGCATACTTTTTATTTCAGGATATGTTGATAGCAATTGATAGGCAGATTGTGAGCGTTATATTTCGCGTAGGAATTAGTTATGACGCCGTGAAAGAAAATTCTGTATCAAGTGGCATTGTGACGGCAGGATTAGATGCATCCACAAAAAACCCAGGTCGTAATGATCCTTGTCCTTGTGGAAGTGGAAAGAAATTTAAAAAGTGTCATGGTGTATAGGATGTAAAAAAATAAAAACCCGACTTTTATGTCGGGTACTCATATGTTTTTTTGCATGTTGAGCATTTCATTTTTTTGAGACGTATATCGCATGTGGGGCAGTAGGAATAGAGGCAGGTGCTTTGCATATCAGGATGACATTTGCATAGTATACAAAATCCTGCATCAGTTAATCTAGCTTCACATGGGTAATCATCATGATGCAAAACCATTTTTGCTTTGGTCATATGCCACCTCCATGATATCTACGAACGGTGATTTCAACATTATCCAATTCTGGAAATATAGAAAGTACAGCAAATACTTCATCAAGTTTTGAATCTTCAACGTGTATCAGATACATACGTGCTAATTCCGCATCATATATATCTGGAAACAAATGTACGACTTCGATGATACCAGAGATCTGATACAATTTTTGTCTTAATGATTCATCCGGACCTTTTTTAAAATCTACATTGATATAACGTGTTGACATGTACTGCCTTCTTTCTGTGTAAAATGTACTACAGATAGTTTACTCACATTATGCTATCCTGTCTATATGTCTACACTCATACAAGTTTTTTTCGCTGTATTTGGTGTTATGGACCCCGTGGGAAATGTCCCTGTATTTTTAACCTTAACAGAAAAACTTTCCATACAAGAAAAAAATCATCTTGCTACTAAGGCAATAGTGCGTGCGACATGTATACTTGTTATTTTTGTTTTTTTTGGTACGTCTGTTTTACAGGCATTTCAAATTTCGTTAAATAGTTTACGAATTGCGGGGGGCATTATTT
>JAHFIO010000002.1:2548-22721 GCA_023246325.1 Candidatus Uhrbacteria bacterium
AGGAATGATTACCTCTTCGGTTATTTTATCTCGTGAGTTTGGATATGCTGCGACGCTTATTGCTATAGCATTGAATCTCATTTTGCAAAAAATAGTATTTTCATATGCGCATATAGTAGTGAAATTACTTGGGAAAAAGGGGACTATGGCATTCGCGAAAGTGATGGGACTCATTGTGACAGCCATAGGCGTGGAATTTATTAGAAATGCATTGAAGTAAAATATATACTTATCCACAACTGTAATATTTGAAACATTTTTCTTAGAATAGTGTAAGATAGATATATGAAGCCAATCACTACTCATCTTCAAGATATTGAACGTGCACTTGTGCAATCGCATATTGCGCCATCAGTAGATTTAAAATTACGTGTAGCTGAACTCATTCTACATGCACGTGAATCTCGACCAGGAAAATGGTTTGGTTTATTTGTGGTTCTTGGATGGAAAGAGGAATGGAATGAGTTCACGGATATTTCTGATGCCAAACAAGATATTTTTGCAAAGAAGAAAAAGACAGTCAAAAAAATAAATATAGAAGTATATGACATGAAGCGTGATATTGCTTCTACCTTAGATTTCGATGGGGCGATTTTAATAGATGTTGAGGGTACGGTTTTGCATTCAGGTGTTATGATAGAGGGATTGCGTCCACGTATTGTGGCGCAAGCCGTACACCCAGGATCTTTCTCTGATTTATCTGAACAATTTGGTTTTACAGGAAAAGTCCACACGCGACATTTGTCTGCAATTACTGCTTCATATATTTTTCAACCAACAACCGTGTTTACTATGTCAGAAGAAACAGGCGATTTTCATATGTTTGAAAACGGTAGGATAGTATATACAGCCACATATGCTGCTATATAAAAAATAACTGGTGAAGTAACCAGTTATTACGGCCGTACAGAAATAACACGTCCCAATTCAACTTCATGTATCGCGTGTGCAAATCCCACATGCGTGATATCTCCATTCCTACTTATTTTTTTATTTGGTAATTTATAATTGTGAAATAAATTACCGCGAGTGAGCAAGATGTGTGGTCGGTATAATCCACGCGCATCCCCCATGCCAAAATCAATGATATTAGACATTTCATCTTTCGATGGCAAAGGTGTACGCGTTTTTGTTTGCGTAATGAGTGCAGCATGCCACGATGTATCTATATATTTCGCAAGTCCAGACAAACATTTCATATGCGCTCTGTATAAATGCTCTTGCATGTAATTTGAAATATCATATCGCGTTTTCCAAATTAATGCATAGGATCCATATGCATATGTGGAATCAATATCATCCATACGTAAAAAATTTCCTACAAGTATAGATTCCAAATCCTGCAGGATTTGAATAATGATATCAATTGGCGCCTTGTTGAATGTGGCTATATATAAAGGAATATATGGAATTTGTACCGTGTACATTGGATAATTTCCCATGGTTTGCGCATATCGCTTTGCTTCAGCGCAGGTATGCGCATCCGGTATAGCGTAAAAAACACAATCACCACTTACCGTTGATGTATAAGAGGGCATTTTGTTCTCCTGTGTAAAGTACACGAAAACTGTAAAACAAAAACGCATCCAAATCAAGGACGCGTTGCGAGAACAGTAGACAATTTAAAATCATGTATAAAATGCGCGAAACCAACTCCAACAATTTTACCTGTATGCGAAATCGGATGGCGAGGTGTATTGTATGTATGTGTTGGACGTGCAAGCGCTAATAGTATATTTGGTCGGAATACATGCTTTGCATCTTCCTGGCCAAAATCAATTATATTTGCAATATGGTCACGTGGTGGTTTTGGATTTCGATTTATAGCTTCATCCAATATATCTTTTTGCCATTGTCGGTCTTGATAACGCGCAAGATCCAAACAAGCAATATGTGCTTTGTATAGAGGTTCATGCATATACTGATGAACATTGTATGTACACATCCAACGTAATGCTTGCATGCCACCTGATGCGATGGTGACTAATTTTTCCATCGTAAGTACATTGCCCGTTAATATGAATGATATAGTATCTAAAATTCGATTCACTTCTTTCAATGGCGCACGATCAAACTTTGCACGATATAATTGAATATACGGTGCACTTACACTAAAAAAAGCATTATTGCCAATATATTTTCCATGCCTGATTGCATCCTGCTTTATGGTGTCGTCTGGGATGGCGTAAAAAACGCAGCGTCCGCTTATCATGATATTTCTCCTGTGAAAGAACTGTCCACATCCTGCCGTAAATGTACGTCTTGCGCAACCCACGGTTATTCGTTAAGCTTCTCGCCATTACACTATATGTCTAAAAAACCACTCTCAACACTCGTGTCAAAAAAATCTCTTCAGCGCCGTTTGGCATTGCTTGGCCTTTTAGCGCTCGCATTGGTTGCGGTGTCATATCCACCATATGCAAATAAAGTTATAGACAAAGTGAATAACTTTATGGGACTTTTTGTTCCACATATTGATAAAGGATTTGTATTAGGACTTGATTTGCAGGGCGGGACTAAACTTGATTATGAAGCAGACATGTCCCATGTACCGTCTGCAGATCAAGTCGGTGCTATTGAAGGTGTGCGTGATGTTATTGAACGACGCGTAAATGCTTTGGGCGTGTCTGAACCCCTTGTTACAACATTAAAGGCAGGAGATTCACAGCGTGTGTCGGTGGAGTTGGCAGGAATTCGTGATGTGAATATTGCTATAAAAATGATTGGTGAAACACCTATTTTGGAATTTAAAGAAGAAGGTACTGGATCTGCGACAGCGTTAACTCCTGAGCAATTGAAGGAGAAGAATGATAAAAATACGAAAGCTCTTCAATCTATTCAAGCAAGTTTGATTACAGCAAAAAAAGATCCATCGAAATTTGAAGCATTGGTACAGACAGCATCGGTAGGTGGTGGTGATATTGGTTTTATAAAAGACAAATCACAATACGCTGAAGTGTATAAAGCAATAAAAAATCTTTCGGCAGGATCCGTGTACGGTTCAGTCATTGAACAGCCGAAGGGATATACTGTCGCAAAAGTGGAAGAAGTTAAACCAACTGCAGATAAAGAAATAAAAGCAAGTCATATTTTGATTTCGTTTACGGGGGCGATGAAAGCGCCTGCGAATGCACTTTCAAAAACTGAAGCATTAGTAAAAGCAGAACAAATTAAAAAAGAACTAACCGTTGCAAATTTCGCAACTTTGGCGAAAAAATATTCGCAAGATCCAAGTGTTATACAAAATCACGGTGATCTTGGATGGTTTGGCGCACATGATATGGTGCCTGAATTTGAAAATGGTGCAAAGGGAATTGCTATTGGAGCAATTTCTGATCCTGTCGAATCACCTTTTGGATATCATATTATTTATAAAATGGATGAGCGTGTTCAAAATGATATTCGTGCACGTATCGTTTTTCAACCACGATTATCTGATGCAGATTTGTTGCCACCAGGTACAGAAAATTGGGTTTCAACACAATTAACAGGAAAGCAATTGTCAAAGTCTGCCGTTGAATTTGACTCTCGCTCAGGTGCTCCTCAAGTATCTTTGAAATTTAACGATGATGGAGCAAAATTATTTGGAGAAATTACAAAACGAAATATTGGAAAACGTGTTGCAATATTTTTAGATGGTAAAGCTATTTCAACTCCTGTTGTACAGTCAGAAATTACAGGGGGTAATGCGGTTATTAATGGTACGTTTAGTGTTGAAGAGGCGAAATTACTTGCACAACGTTTGCAGGCAGGCGCATTACCTGTGCCGATTAAATTAATTGCTCAGCAAAGCGTTGGTCCTACCTTGGGCGCAGATTCAATTCACAAATCTATGACGGCAGGATTGTGGGGAGTTTTGTTTGTAGCTCTTTTCATGATTTTGGTATATCGAGCACCAGGACTTATATCGGTTATTGGTCTTGCCTTCTATATAGGTATATCTGCAGCTATATTTAAATTAGTTCCGATTACTATGAGTTTATCTGGTATTGCTGGCTTTATCCTGTCTATGGGTATTGCGCTTGATGCGAATGTATTGGTATTCGAGCGCTTGAAAGAGGAATTAAAATTAGGAAAAACGTATGCGATGGCATTAGAAGATGCGTTTAAACGCGCGTGGACATCGATTCGTGATGGAAATATGACAACACTTATTTCTTGTGCAGTGTTATATTGGTTTTCATCATCGGTTATCAAGGGGTTTGCGTTGACACTTGCCGTTGGTATAGCGGTATCATTGTGTACGTCGATTATTATTGTACGTACCATGTTGCGTTATATTGCAATGACATCCATAACAAAAAAAATGCGATGGCTTTTTCTGCAGGATGCAAAAGATGAAATTAAATAAAAATATATGAAATTGAATATTATTAAATCTCGTGTTATCTGGTATGCATTTTCTGGAGTTCTTGTGGGCGGGTCAATTCTTTTGTTGGCAATTTTTGGTTTGAAACAAGGAATTGATTTTACTGGTGGTACACAACTAGAATTACGTTTTGAAAAACGTCCTTCAGTTGTAGATGCAGAAAAAACTGTTGCAGCCTTGAACTTGGGTTCCGTCACTATACAGCCAGTTGGTGAAGCTGATATGAGTTTTCGATTACGAACACTTGAGCCAAAAGAACATGATGATATATTTAGTGCATTGAAAAATACATATGGCACAACAACGGAATTGCAATATACTGCCATTGGTCCTGCCATCGGTTTAGAATTAAGACAAAAATCCACACAGGCACTTTTGATTGTGTTTGCAGCAATTTTGGCTTTTATCGCATATGTATTTCGACGTGTGTCGAGTCCTGTGAAAAGTTGGAAATATGGTTTAATAGTTGTGCTTACTTCATTTCATGATGTAGCTGTACCAATTGGTTTATTCGTATTACTTGGTAGATTTCATGGAGTAGAAATTGGAACACCGTTTATTGCAGCTATATTAACTATTATGGGGTATTCGATCAATGATACTATTGTGGTGTTTGATCGTATTCGTGAAAATATTCAAAAAACATCTGGAACATTTGAAGAAATTGTTGAGAGATCATTGAAACAAACTATGTTGCGATCGTTTTATACTTCTGTGACTACGTTATTAACGTTAACGGCTGTCTTTGTATTCGGTGGTGACTCTATCAAAGAATTTGCATTAGCATTGATTGTTGGAATTGCGACAGGGACATATTCGTCTATATTTATTGCATCACCACTTTTAGTTACCTGGTATCGGTTTGAACAAAATAGAAAATAAATCAAAAACTTTTAAATTTGGCTTAATTTTCCCCTGAAGTACCTTCAATGAGAATTGAACATAGTACTATTGACAAAACAACTTATTTTATATAGGTTGTTTTTGGAGGCTACACATGTCCTTTTCAAAAAACAGTATTCTCGTTCAAGATTTTCGTGAACCTGGGTTCGCACCATTCAAAAAAACTTTTCTATCTGATGACGCATACGCCGAAGCATTGTCTGCAATGCTTCCTATGTGTGTTGATGCCGTCCCTATTCGGCGTACAGCACGTGAGATTTTGCTTTCAAGGCGTAGTATTTTGCCAGCAAAAGACTGGTGGTGGATTGGTGGACGTATGTGCGCGGGAGGTGAAACCAAGGAAGAGGCTATGGTTCGCATCTTCAAGCAGGATACCGGACTTGAATTGAATGCTGAGCGATTTACGCTTGTGGCAGTTTTGGATCATCAGTGGAAGGATCGCCAGCAATTTCCTCAGAACCGAGGTTCTCATACACCTGCATATACTTTTATAGTTGAACTTTCGGCAGATGAGGAAGAGGTTGCTGCAGCAAATTTGGAAACAAAAGAATATGTATCTCATGTACTGCGCGGATTTAATTATACGCAAATTGTTCAGACAGGCATGTTGCCTCAAGTGCTTGCGGTATATGATCACATTTTTCCTCAGCCGAAAGTTGCCCCAGCTCTCGGCAAGATGAAGAAAGTATCAAGCGATGCACGAAGAACCATTTATGAGTTCAATGCACCTGATTCGGGTTTTTCTACGCAATATTTTGAAGTACATCAGTCCGTTCCTCTTGGGAATCACTTCCATACTGGGAAAGAGGAATACTTTACTATTATGAGTGGGGGAGGTTGGTATTATTCTGTTCCATGCGATCCAGAGACGGGCGCGCCTCTTACGACTTTGACTCGTGAACGAGTTGAAACCATGAGTGCAATTACGGTTCCTGCATATACCGCGCATACATTTGTATTGGATCCGGGTAGTACAATGTACTGTTACTCTACAGCACCTTATGATGATACGAATAAAGACATGCTAAGTTGTGTCTTAGTAGATCCGAAGAAGTAACTTCGGATTTTTTTATCCTGCCGAATATGGTATACTAGCCACATCTCATGGATGAATTTTTTAATATAGATTGGTCAGCATATCTGGACCAAATCACTCAAAACCCATTTGCGGCTATGTGGTTTTTTTTCTCTAATGGGTTTTGGTTATTTTTTGTATGGCTTGGTTTTGAATTAGTGAAGCATCTTTGGTTAAATTGGCGACAAAGTTTATATAGTCTGAAAAAAACATATGTTGTTTTGGCTATCAGTATTCCAAAAACAACTGAACAAGGTCCACGAGCAGTTGAAAATATGTTTGCATTTTTAAGTGGAGCGCATGGGTCTATTTCTACACGCGAGAAATGGATAGAGGGTATGACGCAAGATGTTTTATCTTTTGAATTGGTTTCGGATGGAGGAAGAATTCAATATCATATTCGAACAGTTGAACGATTTAGAGATTTAATTGAGGCGGCAGTATATGCGCAATATCCTGAAGCAGAAATAAATGAAGTGTCAGATTATACATTGAATGTGCCGGGGCATTTTCCAGATGAAGAATATGATATGTGGGGAGTAGAATTTACGAATGTAAAACCAGATGTATACCCAATAAAAACCTATGAACAATTCGAGGATAAAATTGCCATGGAATTTAAGGATCCGCTCACAGGAATGTTTGAAGCCTTGGCGCGCATCGCTCCAGATGAACATGCATGGTTTCAAATTATTTTGACTCCAATTGAACAAAGTGAATTTCACAAGGCATGTGAAAAAATGATTAAGAAATTAACAGGTCAAAAAGATTTAGTGAAAAAAGGCATAATAGGCACTATACTAGAAATTCCTGTTCATATCGTTAAATTATTGATGGATAATATTGCTGGGAATTCACCGGATACAATTAAAAAAGGTGCTGTAAAAAAAGAGGACGGTGGATCGAAATATAAAGATTATACGTCAGGACAAAAAGAAGTAATAGACGCTGTCCATAAAAAATCTTCTAAACTTGCATATAAGGTGAAGTTACGTTTTGTGTATATTGCAAGGAAAGAATCATTTAAAAAAGCAAAAATCATGTATTCATTTATTGGCTCTATCAAACAGTTTAATACAAATACCATGCAAGCATTGAAACCAGATTTTAAACATATAGGAATGAAAAGCAGTTTTATATTTTTTCGAGATGCGCGAAATAATGATAGACGAAATAAATTAATTCGAAATTATCGTGGACGTACAAATTGGGGTGGTCTACATAGTTTTTATATGACGGTTGATGAACTAGCGAGTATTTGGCATTTCCCACATTCATTGCAAAATAAATCACCGCAAATGAAGAAAACAGAGTCAAAACGTCAAGAACCTCCAATCAATTTGCCTTTTGAATAGGCAGGATGCGTATGCCCATTGAATATAACCATGATCATGAAAATGAAATAACTTTGTTTGCAGAGACGAATTTTCGAAATGCGAAAAAAAGATTTGGTATAAAAACGGATGATAGACGTAGACATGTATATATTGTAGGAAAAACAGGTATGGGGAAAACCACCCTTATTGAGAATATGGTTATCTCCGATATCATGGCGGGGCATGGGGTTTGTTATATTGACCCTCATGGGGATACAGCGGAAAAAATTCTAGATTTTATTCCACCGAATAGAATTAATGATGTGGTATATTTTAATCCTGCCGATATGCAGTTTCCTATTGGATTTAATATTTTAGAAAGTGTAGATGAAGATAAAAAACATATAGTAGCCTCTGGGCTTATGGGCGTATTTAAAAAGATTTGGCCAGATGTATGGAGTGCGCGCATGGAGTATATTCTTATGAATTGTGTAAACGCATTGTTGGATTATCCGGGGGCAACACTCATGGGAATAAACCGATTATTAGTTGATAAAGAATATAGAAAAAAAGTAACGGATAAAATTCAAGATCCAATTGTGAAAACTTTTTGGGTTGCAGAGTTTGCATCGTGGAGCGAAAAGTATGCAACGGAAGCAATCGCACCCGTGCAAAATAAAGTAGGGCAGTTTTTATCTGCATCTATTATTAGAAATATTGTATCGCAAGTGAAATCAACTATTGATCCATTAAAAATAATGAATGAAGGGAAGATTTTAATTGTAAATTTATCTAAAGGACGAGTTGGAGAAGATAATATGAGGTTATTGGGCGGTATGATGATAACAAAAATTCAAATGGCGGCTATGGAGCGTGTTGAAATAAAAAATGAAGCAGATAGACGAGATTTTTATTTATATGTGGATGAATTTCAAAATTTTGCTACAGAATCATTCGCGAATATTTTATCTGAAGCGAGAAAATATAGATTGAATCTTGTTGTTGCGCATCAATATATAAAACAATTGGAAGAAGAAGTCGCATGGGCTATTTTTGGAAATGTGGGAACCATTATTTCTTTTCGTGTTGGTGCTGAAGATGCTGCATTTATGGAAAATGAGTTTATGCCGACGTTTACTCCAGAAGATTTAGTAAATTTAGGGAAAACACAGGTGTATTTGAAATTAATGGTTGATGGTGCATCTACAGCACCTTTTTCAGCAAATACATTGCCGCCTATTGCTAAACGTATGGGTACAGCTGAAAAAATTATTGCTGTTTCTCGAGAAAGATATTCTGTTTCGAAAAAAGAAATTGAACAAAAAGTATTAAAATGGAGTGGAATGGAATTGAATGAAGTTCCAGCAGGTGTGAATTATCCTACAATTTTAAGTGAAGATGAGTTAGAAAATATAGGGGAGGAAATAACTGAAAAAATAGAAGATGAACACAAGCCGCGCGAATTCTTACGAATGACGGATGAGCGTATGGCGATGATTTCAAAACCTCAACAAGAAGGAAAAAAGAAAGAAAAACCTAAATTTCCGTATATATGTAGTAGGTGTGGAAAGAAATGGGAAATGCCGATAGATTTAGATAAATCAAGACCTGTTTTTTGTGCAGAATGCTTACCTCTTGTGAAGGAGGAGCGTGGGGGTAAGACATATACTCCCGTTTTAGCGGCGCCAGTGGTACCAACAGTTCCTGTAACCACAATTTCAAAACCGTTCGTTGTGCAAGCCATCCCTTCTATACGCCCTGCTGTTCCCATAAAAAAAATGTTCTCATATATCTGTAATAGATGTACAAAACATTGGGATATGTCTATGAAGCTCGATACAACGCGTCCCGTATTCTGCAATGAATGCATGGGAATTTTAAAAGAAGAGAAAAAGAATTTTACACAAATAAAAAAAGAATCAATGCGAGGTAGTACAAAAAGCGAAAAGGGTATTTTAGAATCAGCGTCTCCAGATACTGAGGCGGAAGCAAAATTATTAGAAATTTTTGATGATGCGCAAAACGATTCAATTCAAAAATCAACCATGATAAAAGTAGAAGAGAAAAAAACGCAAGATACAAATAACCGTCCACGTATTGTAGGAGAAAAACGACATTTCTCTACAGCATCTCAAGCAAAAGGAAGTGTCCGTATTGTTCAGGATTGTGAAGAAGAGAGTTTATTAGATTCAATCATGAAATCAAAAAACGGCACGCTTGAAAGAAATAAAAATAAGCTTACTGTAGATGCTCGAATAGATGGGTGAAATAGATATGGTTGGATATTACATAAAAATGAAAATCTATCTTGCTAGTATATGTATTTTATTTGGTATAAGCATGGGATGTTCTGTATATGCTGCAACAAGCATTGACTCAGATGCGGACGGAGTATCTGATACTATAGAAAAATTATTTGGTACAGATCCACATAAAATAGATACAGATGGAGATGGATATCCAGATGGTATTGAAATTTCAGCTGGATTTTCCCCTACGAATACGAGGCCTATACGTTTAGAAAAACACATTGTTATACGTATATCAAAACAGCAATTAGAAAAACAACTAGGCGGAATAGCGCTGGAAACTTTTCCCGTTTCTACAGGTATAAAACCATATAGTACACCTCTTGGAACTTTTACGATAAAAAATAAATCAAAACGTGCATGGTCAGATATAGGAAAATTATGGATGCCTTGGTGGATGCAATTTACCTACGTGAATGTACCAACAAAGGGATTAAAAACTGTTGGAATTCATGAACTCCCAGAATGGCCTGATGGTCGCAAAGAAGGTGCGAACAATTTGGGTCATCCTGCCTCACATGGATGTGTGCGGTTAGGTGTCGGACCTGCAAAAAATGTATACGAGTGGGCGCCAATGGGTACCAAGGTTACGGTACTGCAGTAATGGTGTACACTATACATATGAGACCACGCTTCATAGGTCTAATTTTGTGCATAGGGTGCATCCTGCCGATGCAGGTTTTTGCGAAAACAAAAATTCCAGTTCTTGATCCACTTGCTGATGGATTTTTACATACAGCTGATGATTTTACATCTGCTATTGTTCTTGATCCTGTGACCGGTAAAGAATTATATAGATGGCAGCAAGATAAATTGTGGCCAGCAGCCAGTTTAACAAAACTTATGACTGCACTTGTTTTTTTAGATACACAGCCAACATGGAATAAAAAAGTAAAAATGGTACGGCAGGATGAAGTTGGCGGTGGTCGGTTGCGCGTGCGCGTGGGTACAACTATTTCTGTAAAAGATTTATTTTATGCGAGTATTGTGGGAAGTGCAAACAATACAACTATGACTCTCGCACGACAAACAGGACTGTCTCAAAAAAAATTTGTAGATCGTATGAATGCACGGGCGAAAAAATTAGGACTAACGCAAACACATTTTTATGAACCAACAGGAATGAATCCAAAAAATGTAACGACTGCATCAGAGATGTCACAATTGGCACTTGCAGCATTTATGAAAAAAGAAATTGGTGCAGCCGCGAGTACCGAGGAATATCAAATTAAGCCACGAGGTTCACGAGTGACGCATACCATTAGAAATACGAATCATCTTATGTCTGAAGCTCCCGAATTAGATATTCTTGGTGGAAAAACTGGATACCTTGAAAATTCTATGTATAATTTCGCTACCTTAGTGAAACCAGTAGCACCGAACGATGGACCAGGATTGCTCATTGTTGTTTTAGGTTCTAAAACAAAGGATAAATCATTTACATCAGCTCGTGCTCTTGCCAATTGGGCATATAAAGCGTATAGTTGGTAATTCTATAACATGAATTTTCATTTACTCAAGCGAAAGTTGCAGGATTTGAATCAACCTGACTATCGTTTTGCACAAGCAAAACGTGCTTTTGCTGTCGACTATGTAGATTCATGGGAAGCGGTTAGTACATTTCCTAAAGCAGTGCGTGATGCATTGTCAGCAGAAATTCCATGGATGAGCATCTTGCCTATTACGACACAAGTAAGCAAAGAAGGGGATACCGTAAAAACATTATTTAATTTAGTGGATGGAAAAAAAATTGAAGCAGTTTTAATGCGACATGAAGGTGGACGAAATACAGTTTGTCTCTCAAGTCAAGTTGGATGTCCAATGGCCTGCACTTTTTGTGCAACAGGAACCATGGGTTTAAAACGAAATCTCACTGCCGAAGAAATGTTTGATCAAGTTATTTTTTATGCACACTATTTAAAATCAACGCAAGCACATGTAACAAATGTTGTATTCATGGGAATGGGCGAGCCCATGCATAATTATGATGAGGTTATGGAGTCGGTCCGTTTACTAAATGATCCAACAGGTTTTAATTTAGGTGCACGACATATCAGCATTTCAACATGTGGCATTGTTCCAGGAATTTTAAAATTAGCTGATGAACCTTTGCAAGTAAATCTAGCAATTTCGTTACATTCCGCTATAGATAAAACTCGTTCTTCTATTATGCCGGTTAATAATGCATATTCGGTAAAAAAACTTATGGATGCGATAGATGTATATACACATAAAACGAATCGTAAAGTTTTTTTTGAGTATTTATTATTGGATGGAATTAATGATACAAAAGTGGAAGCGCGGGCGGTTGCAAATTTATTACAACATAATTATCGTTTATTTCATGTGAATTTAATAAAATTTCATGATACGGATCAAGATGCGTATAAAGCAACGCAAACAGATTCGCGATTGCGCTTTATGCGTTGGTTGCAAGAATTTCATGTTCCCGTTACGCATCGCCGAACATTTGGAGAAGATATTGATGCAGCGTGTGGGCAGCTTGCTGTGAATGAATCGGCAGGATTAGTTTCGCAGGGTAAAACAGCTATACGTGCAAATAAAAGTGCGAAACGTATTATGAAGGTGAAGGCATGATATGAAACGTTTTACGCTCATTACAATTTCTGTCTCGGTTTTAGTAAGTGCGGCGCTTCTACTAGCGCTTGTGCGGCCTTCTATACAACAACCAGATGTGCAAGAAGTATTTGCAATGGATATGGCAGAGCCACTCTTTGAGAAAGCGTTGCAAGCATCTGCAACAAGCACTGGTCCTATGGAGTACGTCATTATCTCGCCGACAGGCACACATTCATATGCACCAAATACTATTTGGCGAAAAAGATTTTTAGCAGAGCCTATTTTGCATTTTGGAGAAATATCTGCGCATATTCCAGTTCTCATGTATCATAAAATTGAAAAACAAAAACCACAAAATTCACGTGTGAGTCGTTTAATGACAGTATCACCTGCACATTTTGAAAAACAAATGCAAGAATTAGTTGATCTTGGATATACTACAATAACGCCAACACAGGTTGAGTTAGCGCTGAAGGGAGGTATCTTGCCTAAAAAACCTATTGTCATAACGTTTGATGATGGACATAGAAGTCAATATACATATGCATATCCAATATTAAGACGTCTTGGATTACGCGCAACATTTTTCATTGTGACAAATTATATAGATCGTCCCGCATATATGACGCGACGCATGATTCAAGATATGCAGGATGCAGGGGTAGCGACGATTGGGTCGCATACGATAGACCATCATGGATTAAATGATTTGTCTTTGGTCAGACAACAGTCTGAACTTGCAGACTCTAAAAAAATATTAGAAGATATGTTTGGAAAACCTGTTACGACATTTGCATATCCATACGGTATACATAATGCGGAAGTGATAACGCAAACGAAAGCAGCGGGGTATGCTTCTGCGTATTCTTGTTATCTTGGAACAACACAGGGAGCATTATCAAAATATGAGTTACGTCGCATACGTGTAAATGATGGTGAACCGATGAAAGAGTTATTAGATTATTTTGAAAAGAATTAACATGAAATCAAAAACAGTTTTAGTCGGCATGAGTGGAGGAGTTGATTCGAGTGTCACAGCGGCACTGCTTTTGCGTGAGGGGTATACCGTTATAGGTGGTTTTATAAAAAATTGGAGTGATTCTAAAGATGCATGGACCGGGGAATGTAATTGGCGCGGAGAAAGACGTGATGCTATGCGCGTATGTGCAAAATTAGGAATCCCATTGCTTACATTTGATTTTGAAAAAACATATCGAGAAAAAATTATTTCAGAATTATTTTCTGGATATGCATCAGGAAGCACACCGAATCCTGACGTATTATGTAATGAATATATAAAATTTGGATTGTTTTTTGAAGAAGCTATGCGACTCAACATGGCATATGTTGCAACAGGGCATTATGCACAAATACGACAAGATACGGATGGCATGGCGCATATGTTGCGTGGAGTTGATCCTGAAAAAGATCAATCATATTTTTTATATCGCATTCCACAAGTTGTTTTACGTAAGGTGTTATTTCCAATTGGCATATATGAAAAATCGCATGTACGTACATTAGCTGCGGAGTTTGATTTGCCAACGGCAGATAAACCAGATAGTCAGGGAATATGTTTTATTGGAAAATTAGATATGCAGGATTTTTTACGCACACGCATTCAACCAAAAAAAGGAAATATTGTTTCGGATATAGGAGAAATTTTAGGAACGCATGAAGGTATAGATGGGTTTACGATTGGGCAACGTCATGGCATTCGTGTTTCACATGGTGAAGAGCCATGGTATGTTGCAGAAAAAAATGTAGAGAAAAATGAGATTATTGTGGTGCAGGGTTCAGAACATCCAAAATTATTTCGTCGTGATATACGTGTTGGTGATGTGCATTGGATGAGTGGTATTCGGCCCAATGCCGAATTCCAGTGTTTGGTTCAAGTGCGTTATAGACAAAAACCAATACCCGCATCAGCAAAAATAGAGGGGGATGTCCTCATCCTGCAATGTCATGAGTCAGTTAAGGCTATTGCCATAGGCCAAAGCGCCGTAGTATATGATGGGGAGGAATGTCTAGGCGGGGGAGTGATTTTGGGATAAGCTTTTTACATGACCGATGTATATACCGTACAAACACCCTGGTTTCGAAAAGTTGAGCTTATTTCACTTGTATATCTAGTTTTTTTTGTGCTTACCGTTATGTCACCGTCATTAATTTCGAAAGATTATTTTGGTATTCCACAGGCCCATCTTGAGGAAATTTTTATTTTTATTTTTGGTTTGGCAGGATTAGGGACGGCGAATTTACATCAGCGTATTAGTGAAAAACATACAGAGGAGCGTGATGTGGCACGAAAAGCTGCGATAACAGCGAAAAATGAACTCATAGATTCGTATAAATATATTGGTTCTGTGAATCGACAAATTGACGTACTAAAGCAATTTGCAAATAAAGCGTCTATTTCTTTACTCAAAGATGATGCATATTGGAAAGATTTGCTTATATCACTTGCTGCCAATGCAGCATCATCTGCGAATGCCACAAGTGTACTTATTCGCTTTGTTGATATAGATAATTTAAGAACAGAACGTGAAGTGAGTCATGATATGAATGTAAAAATGCTGATTAAAATAGCAAATAAAGAATTGAAACGTTTACACGATTTTAATTCACCGCATGCTTTTATTAGAACTGAAGATGGACATGAAATTCTTGTAGTTCCTTCTGATAGAAAAGGTATGGGGGTAAAAGCTTTTTTACTTCTTGCAACCGACCCTTCACGAACGGGCGATATAGAAACATCCATTGCAAAAGTATTTGCCAATCAAGCAGAACTTATTTACCATAATGTAGTAAAGAAAAAAGATATCCTGCCAAAGGACGCAGCCAAGGTGGTCGATATCATTACATCTAAATCTCAGGGAGAAATATCATAATATGACTGCATCACAGATCCGAAATACATTTCTTGAATTCATGAAGCAAAAAGGACATGTTATTATTCCGTCCGCTTCTTTGATTCCAGAAAATGATCCTACTGTTTTATTTACTACGGCGGGCATGCACCCACTTGTCCCATATTTAAGCGGACAGCAACATCCTATGGGTAAACGTTTAGCAGATGTACAAAAATGTGTCCGCACAGATGATATTGAAGAAGTTGGTGACAATAGACATCTTACTTTTTTTGAAATGCTGGGAAATTGGTCATTTGGAGATTATTTTAAACGTGAATCAATAGCGTGGTCGTATGAACTTCTTACTGGAAAGGAGTGGTTTTCGATGGATCCACA
Organism: Candidatus Uhrbacteria bacterium; assembly: GCA_023246325.1. GTDB lineage: Bacteria > Patescibacteriota > Patescibacteriia > 2-12-FULL-60-25 > 2-12-FULL-60-25 > JAHFIO01. The sequence goes on from JAHFIO010000002.1 coordinate 18,349, forward strand.
TAAACTGTATGTTACGGTTTTTGAGGGAGATGCTGATGCGCCACTTGATCAAGAATCAATTGATATATGGCAAGCGCAATTCGAAGTACATGGCATTATGGCAGATATGGGAACAAGAATTTTTGCATATCCTAAAAAGAAAAATTGGTGGCCAGGACCTATGACAAAAGGATTATGCGGTCCTGATACAGAAATTTTTTATGATACGGGAAAAAAACACGATATTGTATTCGGCGAACAGTGTCATCCAAATTGTGATTGTGGTCGATTCGTAGAAATTTGGAATAATGTGTTTATGCAGTTTAATCGTGAAAAAGAAGGTGGTCCATTAACCGAGCTCCCATCAAAAAATGTTGATACAGGCATGGGTTTAGAAAGAATGGCGGCAATTCTACAAAATGTCCCAACTGTTTTTGATACGAGTGAATTTAAAATAGTGCTTGATGCAATATCAGAATTATCAGGAAAAAAATACGGTGAGTTCAAAGATGTTGACCGTTCGATGCGTATCATTGCAGATCATATACGATCCGCCACTTTTATTATAGGTGATACACGTGGTGTCGTACCATCAAATATTGGACAAGGATATATTGTGCGTCGACTTGTACGTCGTGCTATTCGATTAGGTCGCGGGCTTGGTATGCAGGGCGACTTTATGAATAAACTTGCGCAAAATATTATTGGACAATATGGAGAATTTTATTCTGAGTTAGAAATACATCAGAACCACATTTTGCATGAAATAAAGAAAGAAGCAGAAAAATTCGCAAAAACACTTTCAAATGGTGAGAAAGAGTTACAAAAAATAATAACAAAGGGTGAAGTCACAGGTTCAGATGCATTTTTATTATTTTCATCATATGGTTTTCCGCTTGAACTTACGCAAGAAATTTTGCGCGAACATGGTAAATATATCGATGAAAAAATATTTGCCGAAGAATTTAAAAAACATCAAGAACTTTCACGTACTGCATCAGCGGGTGCGTTTAAAGGCGGACTTGCTGATGATTCTATTGAAACGACACGTTTACACACAGCTACGCATCTTTTACATACAGCATTAAAAATGGTGCTTGGAAATCATGTTGAACAAAAAGGATCTAATATTACCAATGAACGTTTACGTTTTGATTTTTCTCATCCTGCCAAAATGACACAAAATGAAATACAAAAAGTACAGGATATCGTAAATGATGTTATACAACGGAACCTTCTCGTACATTTTGATGTCATGACTACCGAAGAAGCAAAAAAGTCAGGTGCACTTGGATATTTCGAAGACAAATACGCTAGCCTCGGAGGTAAAATAAAAGTGTATTCTGTCGGTGATTTTAGCAAAGAAATTTGCGGTGGGCCTCATGTAACACGCACAGGTGAATTGGGGCTTTTCATTTTGCAGAAAGAAGAAGCGGTTTCAGCTGGTATACGACGTATAAAAGCGGTATTGACGTCAGAAAAATAATCTGATACACTCGCAACACTATTTATTTAATATTTTTATTCGAAATGTCTACAAAAATCTATGGGCGACGTTAATCCTGCAGGTAACAAGGATTTCCTTGTCGTAAAGGGTGTTATAGAGGAAGCCCTTCCCTCGATGACCTTCAAGGTAAAGTTAGATAATGGCCATATAATAACGGGCCATTTAGCGGGGAAATTACGTATGCATCGTATTCGATTAACGCCTGGGGATGAGGTTCAGGTTGAGATCACTCCATACGATTTGACAAAAGGACGGATAACGTATAGGTTATAACCCTTATACCCAAATTATTATGAAAGTACGATCATCTGTTAAGGCTATGTGTAGAGATTGTCAAGTTATTCGCCGAAAAGGTCGGGTCGTGGTTATTTGCACAAAATCTCCCAAACATAAACAACGTCAAGGTTAATTTTTATTCATAATTGGCTGAATTGTCCCCCCTAAACTATATGGCTCGAATTGCAGGCGTTACCCTTCCCGCGCAAAAGCGCATTGATATAGGTCTAACCTATATTTATGGTATTGGTCATGTTACATCTCGAAAAATTTTAAAAGAAACGGGTGTAGATGCAAGTATTCGTGTTAAAGATCTTACGGAAGCACAAGCGAATATCCTTCGCGATTTTGTGGAAAAGAAACAAAAAGTTGAAGGAGAATTACGTCGTGAAGTTTTATCAAATGTAAAACGCTTAAAAGATATTGGTGCATATCGTGGTGAACGTCATAAGCGCGGTCTTCCATCTCGTGGTCAGCGCACGAAAACAAATTCTCGTACATTGCGCGGAAATGTTCGTAAGACTATGGGTTCTGGAAAACGTAAGCTTGATAAGAAATAAACTATATGTCTGAAGAGAATAAAAAACACGAAGCAGCAGCTGAAGAAAAAACAGCTAAAAAAACAACTGCGAAAAAACCACGTGCAAAGAAAAAGGGAAATAAAGCTACTTTTTCGCACGGTAAAGCATTTGTTCAAGCAACGTATAATAATACGATTGTTACCTTAACTGATCCAAATGGAAATGTACTCTCCTGGTCATCGGCAGGATCTAGTGGTTTTAAAGGTCCTAAGAAAGCAACGCCATATGCTGCATCGCTTGTTGTGAAAAACGCATTAGAAAAAGCTGCAGATTATGGTTTGAAAGAAGTAAATTTATTTGTTACGGGCGTTGGACAAGGGCGTGAAGGGGCTATTCGCGCATTCAATGCAAACAATGTTTCTGTTTTATCGATAAAAGATTTAACTCCGATTCCGCATAATGGCTGTCGTGCTCCACGCCCACGTCGCGTGTAATTAATTTTGAATATCATATGAAAAATAAAGTTACTGCAAAACGCGTACGTCGCGAAGGTGTGAACCTTGATGGTCGAGATAAAATGGCTCGCATTTTGTCGCGTCGTCCATATGCGCCAGGTGTACATGGTCCAACATCGCGTACACGTACAACAGATTACGGAAAACAATTGCGTGAAAAACAGCGTGCGAAATTAGTTTTTGGCATTATGGAAAAACAATTTCGAAATTATTTTGATAAAGCAACTGAAATGAAAGGTGATACCGGGGAAAACTTGGTTAGATTATTGGAACTCCGTTTAGACAATGCTATTTTTCGTGCAGGATTTGCAAAAACACGTGCTGCAGCCCGTCAAATCGTTTCACATGCTCATGTAGATGTAAATGGAGAAAAAGTAGATATTCCTTCCTATCAAGTGCGTCCTGGTGAAGTTATCTCTATACGCACAGGAAAGAAAGAAAAGAAACAATGGAAAAATTTTACCGAGCTTGTTCAAAAAGTAGAAACTCCATCCTGGATTACAACAGATTTGAAAGAGCTATCAGCAAAAGTTGTTTCTGTTCCTGCTGGAGAAGAATTGAAACACGTGTTTGATCCTAAACCAATCGTCGAGTTTTATTCTCGCTAATTCGCTCTTTTATTTATCAACTATATGGAAAAACTACTTTTGCCTTCTAAAATCCGTTTTACAAAGGGTGCAACGGATACTGTTGGACAATTAACCGTCGAACCCTGTATGCACGGGTACGGCACAACCATGGGTAATGCGCTTCGCCGCGTGCTTTTGTCGTCATTAAATGGAGCGGCTGTAACCGCCGTAAAAATTAAAGGTGCTGAACATGAATTTTCTACCATTTCACATGTAAAAGAAGACGTATTAGAAATTATTTTAAATTTAAAAACAATTCGATTAAAATGTTTTTCTGAAGAACCAGTCAAATTACTATTGAGTGTTAAAGGTGAAAAAACAGTTACCGCAAAAGATTTTAGTAAAAATGCGGATATTGAAATTTTAAATCCAGAAGTAGTTTTAGCAACTTTAACAGATAAATCAGCTACATTTGAAATGGAAGTGACGGTCGCACAAGGACGCGGGTATAGATCAACGGAAGAACGTATAAAAGAAAAACTAGAATTAGGTACGATTGCTATAGATGCTTTATATAATCCAGTTGTAAGCGTTTCATATAAAGTTGAAGCAACGCGTTTAGGTGAAAAAACAGATTATGATAAATTGGTTTTAACAATTGAAACCGATGGAACAGTTGATCCGCTTGAAGCATGTCGCAATTCCGTTGATGTACTCGTCGATCACTTGTCATTGTTAAAAGATATTCAATATGAAGCATAATAGAAAAGGCGCAACATTGGATCGATCAAACGGTCCACGAAAAGCATTGCTGCGTAATTTGGCTACGTCTTTAGTTTTGTATGAACATATTAATACAACGTTAGCTAAAGCAAAAGCACTTCGACCAATTGTGGAAAAACTTATTACAACAGGACGTACAAAGACACTTACTTCACGTCGATCATTACTCAAATATCTTACAGTTGAATCCGCGGTAAATAAAGTTTTAGAAGAATTAGGACCA
>JAHFIO010000065.1 GCA_023246325.1 Candidatus Uhrbacteria bacterium
TTCGCGGTCTGCGCTTACTTTTTTCTGTGGAAAAAAGTATATAGTTTTCATTCCACATGTGGGGAAAAAAGTATTGTATCTTCACACAATATGTATAGCTTTTTCCACATCCTACTTACAGCGAGTGCAAATGTGGTAGAATAGTAATGCATTTCACAAATAAAATCAAGCATGAGAATAGCCATGATAGGTTGTAAGGGAATTCCAGCCTCACAAGCGCTTGGAGGGGGGATTGAGACGCATGTCGAGGAGCTCTCGACACGTCTTGCATTAGATGGTCATTTGGTAAGTGTATATGTGCGTCCATATACGAATCCTGCCCATGAAATGAAGTATAAAGGGGTAAATCTTATCACGATCACCTGTATAAAAACTAAAAATCTTGAAACATGGACGCATACATTATTTTCCACTTTACATGCGCTTGTACAGCCTCTTGATATTATTCATTACCATGGCGTTGGGCCTTCAACCCTTGCGTGGATTGTGCGCGTATTCAAACCAAAAGTAAAAGTCATCGTTACATTTCATTCTCGTGATCAATTTCACACAAAGTGGGGTTTGATTGGGCGAGCATATTTAGCACTTGGTGAATGGACCGCGGTTCGTTTTCCGCATGCAACCATTGCGGTCGCGCATACTATACAATTATTTTGTCGCAAAAAATTTCATGCGAATGTTTGGCATATTCCTAATGGTGTGCAAATTCCTATATCGACGGCAGGATATGGTGCGCTTTCCGCATTTCATCTTGAGCCTGAACAATATTTTTATACATTGGGTCGACTTGTTCCACATAAAAGTATTGAAGATGCTATTCATGCATATCGTAAAATTGTCACTACAAAAAAATTAGTTATTATCGGTGAAATTCAGAAAAATAATAAATATGCACATGAACTTGGGCGACTTGCAAAACGTGATCCTCGCGTTATCATGATTGATCGGCAGGTTGGTGTTATTGTGCAGCAGTTAATTGCCAATTCATATGCAATGATACATCCGTCGCGATCAGAAGGTTTATCGGTCGCGGTTTTGGAAGCCATGTCTTATGGAAAAATGGTTATTATGTCTGATATTCCAGAAAATTTGGAATTAGTTGATCATAGTGCGGTTGCGTATTCTGTTGGAGATATTGATGAGCTTGCTAAAATAATTTCTTGGTCATTGTCTGATCCTGCTCTTGTGCGGGAAAGAGGGGTACGTGCACGTGATATAGTAAAAAAATTATATTCATGGGAATCTGTCGTTGAACGGACCGAGGCTCTATACAAAAGCGTGAAAATGAGGTAAGAAGAAGGTATGAAATTATCAAAATATTTTTTGGCATTGAAGGCGGATTATGAAAAATTCGTAAAAACAAGACGTGAATTACAGGAAATGAGTGGACGTATACAAGTTGCTTCTAAGCAAGCTATTTTTGCTTTGCAAAGAGGTGATAGTATTGGCTCGGTGAAATTGCAGGATGAGGCAGCGCGTGTATTGTCTGATGCCGCAAAGCTTGTCGCGAAGCACCCACGACTGGGGCATGAAGGAGTGTGGCGCGCATGTCAGGAAGAGTATTGTGAAGCGCTTATGTTTTTTGCTTTACTAAAGAACGCAGATCCACTTGCATTGAAATTACCGACCTCTGATCCTGATATTTTAATTGGTGGATTATCAGATGCTATAGGAGAATTAGTGAGAGCAGCTACAAAAGCGGTGATAGAAGGAAGACGTGATGATGTACAGCCTTTATATGTACGCGCAGAAGTGATTGTCGATTTTTTGTCATCTATGGATTTGATCGGTGGATCTCGTTCAAAAGCTGATCAAGCACGCGGGCATTTGAAACGCTTGGAAGATATTCGGTATGACCTTGCTCAAAAATAAAAAAGTATTGATTTTAGGACTTGGACAATATCCGAAAGGAAGCGGTGTGTCCGCAGCTTTGTATTGCGCAAAAAAAGGTGCAGAAGTTTTAGTTTCAGATTTAAAGGGACCAAAAGAGTTGGGTACAAATGTTGCAGCACTAAAAAAATATGCGCATGTTTCATTTCGTTTAGGTGAACATAGAGTACATGATATAGATTGGGCGGATATTATTTTTCGAAATCCACGTGTACGTCGGTCATCACCCGAAATGAAACGGGCACATATATTAGGAAAACACATTGAATCTGATATTTCATATTTTATGTCGCTTTGTGAAGCAAAAATTATTGGTATTACAGGTACGCGCGGAAAAAGCACAACCTCGACTTTAGTATATGAGATGTTGCGCGCATCAGGAAAAAAAGTGTGGCTTGGTGGCAATATTCTTATTTCTCCACTTACCTTTATTTCTAAAGTGAAACGACAGGATGTGGTTGTATTAGAATTATCTAGTTGGTTATTAGAAACAACGGGAGAGCGGGGCATATCACCAGATATAGCTTGTATTACAAATGTGATGCGAGATCATTTGAATTCATATGAAAATATGGATGAATATGCAGAAGCGAAAGCACAAATATTTCGCCATCAAAATGAAAAAGGAATTTTGATTTTGAATGCGCGAGATGCGTTTTGTAAAAAATGGGCAAAGGAGGCACCCGGGCTCGTGAAATTTTTTACGAAAAAGCAGATGCCTGGTATGAGATATCGTGGGGAACATATGCAGGCGAATATTGCAGCTGCAATTGAAACCGCAAAAGCAGCCGGTGCAACGAATGCAGGAATAAAAAAAGCACTTGCACAATTTACGGGTTTAAAAGATAGACAGGAAGTTGTCGCAATAAAAAAAGGTGTAACGTATATAAATGATACAACCGCTTCAACGCCAGATGGTGTTATTGCAGCCATTAAAACATTTGCGCCTTTTTCAAAAAACGTGCACTTAATTTTTGGCGGGAATGATAAAGAATTAGAGTATGGTGTTGTAACGAAGTATATTAAAAAATATCATGTATATGTTGCTCTTCTTCCTGGTACGGCGCATGAAAAAATTGTGAAGGAATTTAAAAAGTTGCATGTAGTGTATACTGATGTAGTAGATATGAAATCTGCCTTTATATTGCATAAAAAGAATGCAGAAAAAGGGGATGTGATTTTACTTTCGCCTGGAGCAACAAGTTTTGGTCAATTTGCACATGAGTTTGAACGTGGAGAAAAATTTCGAGAGCTTGTAAAAAAAATATGAAGATTTTAAAATTTTTAAAGTTTAAAACAACATATATTATTTTTATGCTTGTGGTGGGTGGCGGAATATATATGCAACATCGTAGATCTGTTGCGAATATTATTACGTATCAAACGCAAGTGATTGTAAAAGAAACCTTGCAACAAACAGTTGCTGTGACAGGAGAAATAAAACCTTCTTCACGTATAGAATTGGGTTTTAAACGCACGGGAACATTAAAAAATTTGCGCGTGCATATTGGAGATGTGGTACAAATAGGTGATGTATTAGCAGAAATAAAAGCTGATGATCTTGTCTATGCAGTGCGTTCAGCTGAAAGTGGATTGCAAATTGCTCAAGCAAATTATAATGTGAAAGCAGCGGGTGAAACTATAGAATCTATACAAGTTTCAGAAGCGGCCGTATCACAAGCAAAAGCATTGTATGAAAAGGCTTTAAGAGATTTAGAGGCAACCAAGCGCACAACGGTAGATTCAGTTCAAACCGCAGAAAATACACGTGCAACAGCTGAAAATAATCTGGCAAATGCAAATGCTATTGCAAATCAAAATGTTCAAAATGCATATGATGCAGCGAAAACGCAGTTATTAACAGCACTTGGACCCTTGCAAACAGGTTTAACAAATGGGGATACTATTTCCGGAGTTGATAATACCGCAACGAGTCAATTATATGGAAATGCGCTTGGTTTTTTAGATTCTGGAAGTCTTGATCGTGCTAAAAATTCATATCATATAGCTAAAACTGCACGGCAGGATGCAGAAAGCGCGGTGAAAGCAATATCAAGCGTCTCATCAAAAGATCAGATTTTATTTGCTGCTAATGCTGTTCAAAATGCCATTAATTTAGTGCAAGCATATTTAACGGATATTCAAAAAGTTTTAGCTGTAAGTATTACATCAAGTAGTTTTTCATCAACTGATTTAGCAAGTAAAAAATCAATAACAGATAGTGATAGAACATCCGTGTCTGCACAGAGTTCGGCTGTATTAAGTGTATTACAGACAATAAAAAATACGGAATTGACTCGTACGCAAACCATAGAACAATTACAAAGCGCTTTTACAAATGCGCAGACCGCATTTCAGACAGCGCAAACAAATGCAGACGTTGCTGTATATGCGGGTAATACGAATATTGCAATTCAAAAATCAGCCGTTGATTCTGCAGTTGCACTTTTATTACAAAAAAAAGCAGGACCTCGTATTGTTGACCTTGCTTCATTATCCGCATCCGTATTACAAGCGCAAGTTGTATTAGATAAGGCCCGTGTGGATTTTAAAGATGCACAAATTGTTGCTCCCGTGATTGGGATTATATCGGATATCCTGCCGCATATTGGAGAGACGGTAAATGTGGGCAGTATTGTAATAAAAATGGTTGGTAATGATAGACCAGAAATTGAAGCGTTGATTCCAGAGGCGGATATTGCAAAAATTGCACTATCTCAAAAAGCGGAAATGACTTTGGATGCATATGGTGATGATGTGAAATTTCAAGGATCAGTAAGTGCTAAAGATCCTGCTGAAACTAAGGTGCAGGATGCTGTGTATTATAAGGTACATATCTTAGTAGATGCGGGTGGAAAAGAAGTGAAACCAGGAATGACGGCAAATATAATAGTACATACGGGAGAAATTCTACAGGCTTTTATTTTGCCTTTACGTGCTGTGCATACCAAACCAGATGGAATAAAAACGGTTCGCGTATTAGTTGACGGAAAGCCGGTTGAAACAAATATTACTATTGGATTGCGTGGAGATGAAGGACGCGCTGAAGCAAAAACTGGATTGAAAGAAGGGGATTTGGTGATTGTCGGTGAAAAATAAATATGGATGTCATTAAGGTTATTGATCTCAAAAAACAATATGAGAATGATGGTGTATTTACGCCCGTGCTGCATGGAGTGACTTTTTCAATTCCAAAAGGGCAATTCGTTGCGATTATGGGTCCGTCGGGATCTGGGAAGTCAACGCTGATGCAGATTTTAGGATTTTTAGATACAGCATCTAGCGGACAATATTATTTCGAAGATCGTGATGTCTCCACCTTAGATGAAGATGAATTAGCGCGGCTACGTGGAGAAAAAGTTGGATTTATTTTTCAAGCATTTAATTTATTACCGAGAACATCCGTATTGGAAAATGTTATATTACCTTTATTGTACTCA
>JAHFIO010000066.1 GCA_023246325.1 Candidatus Uhrbacteria bacterium
CCATCAGAAATTTTTCCATCTTCTAATATTTGTAATAAAATATTTTGTACATCAACGTGGGCTTTTTCAAATTCATCAAATAATAAAACGCAATGCGGTTTTTTTCGTAATGCATCAGTTAATTTATTTGTTTCTCTATAGCCAACATATCCAGCTGGTGCACCAACGAGCTTGGATACACTATGACTTTCAGAAAATTCTGTCATGTCTAGTTTTACGAGCGCGTCTTCACGACCAAATAATTCTTTTGCGATTGTGCGTGCTAATTCTGTTTTTCCTGTTCCAGATGGACCAATAAATAATAAACAGGCGCGCGGTTTTTCTGGATCTGCTAAACCTAAACGTGATCGAGTAATGACATCAGAAATTTGTTGAATGGCTATATCCTGCCCAAAGATAGATGCACGGAGGATTGTTTCGAGGTTGCTCATGCGTTCGCGATCCGTCATTTGTATGGTGTCGAGTGCAATACCGGTTGCGTTTGATACAATACGTTCAACATCTGTAGCGCGAATGAGCGGGGGATTTTTTTCGCGATCATCGTTTAGTTTTTTTTGTAATGCAATTTTTTCATTGTCGAGGCGCTCGATGTCTTGTGTTGCAGTTTCTGCGTCCTGTAAACGACCTTCGTGTATGGCGATTGATTTTTGTTCTTTGATGGCGTCGAGAGCAATTTCTAAAGATGCAATGCGTTCACCGCGTTCGCCTATTTTTATACGCGCATTTACTCCAGCAGCCGCTTCATCGAGAAGATCCACAGCTTTATCAGGGAAGTGTCGATCTGTTATGTATCGTTCTGATAATCGTACTGCAGCGAGCAATGCCTCATCTGCATATTTCACTTTGTGAAATTTTTCGTATTGGGATTTTATTCCGCGTAGCATGACGAGTGTCGCTTCTGCGCTTGGTTCGTTTATGTTTACCGGTTGGAAGCGGCGTTCGAGTGCGGCATCTGGTTCAATATGTTTTTTGAATTCTGCATATGTTGTTGCGCCGATGCACCGTACTTGTCCACGAGCAAGTGCTGGTTTTAAAATATTTGCGGCATCAAGCGAGCCGGATGTGGATCCTGCCCCTACGATATTATGCATTTCATCGATGAAGAGAATGACATTTAGATCATTTTTTGCTTCTTCCATGATTTGTTTTATGCGAGCTTCAAATTCACCGCGGTACATAGTGCCGGCGACTATTTGCGCAAGGTCGAGGGTGAGAATTTTTTTATTTCTTAAAATATCTGGGACGTCGCCCTCTGCGAGTTTTTTTGCAAGACCTTCGATGATGGCGGTTTTGCCAACACCGGGCTCACCAAGAAGGACTGGATTGTTTTTTGTGCGTCTACATAGGATTTCTATAATACGCTCGAGTTCGCGTTCACGACCGATGACAGGGTCTAGTTCTGCTGCGGTTTCTATTTTTGTCATGTCATTTGTGAAAGTATCGAGTGCTGATATACGTGTGGCGCGAGGAGTTTTTGTAAGAGGGGAGGTTGTATTTTGCGAAGTAGCGGGGTTTAAAGGAGGGTTTTCAATAGGGCGTGGTTCATTGAGAGATTCATCAATGAGCGGGTAGTCTGCACCACCAATTTCTTGAAAACGGGAAGTAGATTTTAAAACCTGAATGATATGTTCGCGTAAGAGGGTCGTATTTGTTCCACATTTTTCAAAAAATGTGGTTATATCAGGGAATGCAGATTCTAAGATGGCATAAGCGAGATGTTCGGTGCCTACATAGCGATGTTCGTAAAGATGCGCTGTGAGTACGCACTTTTCAAGTGTTTTTTTGACTGCCTCGCTTAGATCTGGGGTTGCGACATTTGATGTTATATGAGGGTTGCCGCTGAATAATAGCTCCGCTTTTTTGAGATTCGCGTTGTTTTTTATGAGAATTTCAGCGCCTATAGAGCCTTTTTCATATAGAAGACCAACAACAAGATCGCCTGGTTCAACTATGTCTCGTCCATGTGAAACAGCAAAAGCAAGGGCTTTTTGTAAGGCTTCTTTGAGATGCGTGGTAAAACGGTCTATAAGATCTGGGTTTAACATATATGTGTAGTATATACCTTATTGGGGGATGGGTAACAATAGGAAGCTGCTTACAAAAAGTAAGCAGCTTCCTATACCAAAAGATATCCACATTTGCATAATATTTTAAATCTGGTAGCTGTATGTATATGGCAAAAAACTATCGCATTAATATTGGTGACCAGGTATATCACGTTTATAATCGCGCAAACGCGCGAGCGCAGATTTTTTATCATCACAATGATTATTTAGTGTTTGAACAAATTCTTGAAGATTCAGTTAAAAAATTTGGTATGAGATTGCTCGCCTATTGTTTAATGCCCAATCATTGGCATTTTGTTCTGTACCCCAGGAAAGATGGGGATCTTTCTAGATTTATGGAAGATGTATCAAAAAAACATTCTAAAATATGGCATTATCAAAAAGATGTAATTGGGCAAGGCCATTTATATCAAAGTAGATTTAAATCAGACCCAGTTTTAAATGATACTCATTTTTTGAATCTTGTTAGGTATGTTGAAAGAAATGCTTTATCCGCCGATCTTGTTAAGAATGCTGAAAATTGGCAATGGTCAAGTGGGTGGAGAAGAAAATTTGGTTCATTAAATAAAAGAAAAATATTATCGAAATGGCCCGTACCTATATCTGATGATTATTCAATTTGGTTAAATGCTTCTCTTGGCGAAATAGAGGAAAATAAAATTGAGATAGAATTAAAAAAATCAACAAAATTAGCGAAAAAACAATTTAATATTCCGTGGGGGGTATGGTTACCAAAACAATAATTTTTTTAATTTCTATAATGAACACAATTGAAGGTGTTTACAAAAAGGAAGCAGCTACCATGATTATCTCGTATCCAACATTCCTCGCAATCGCGTTATACGATCGTTGATTGGTGGATGTGTTGCTAATAAACCACTTAAACGTGTTAAGAACGTTTCGGATGTTGGTGCCGATATCCACAAATGGCTTGTAGCGGCAGAAACATAGTTCATTGGCATTTGTGCATCGCGAATTTTTTCTAATGCACGCGCTAAACCTTCAGGATATCGTGTTAATAATGCTCCTGATGCATCTGCTAAATATTCTCGACGACGCGACACAGCTAATTTTATTAAATTTCCAATTATTGGGGATAAAATCAATACTACAATGCCGAATATCAATAAAAAATTTGCTATACCACCTTCTTTTTCATTGCCGCCTCTTTTTCCACCAAATCCTCCACGGATAAACCAGTTGCCCAGTATAGATAATGCTCCTATCAACACAACTACTAGCATCATTACACGGATATCGTAATTTTTTATATGGGATATTTCATGTGAAATAACTCCTTCTAATTCTACTTTTTCTAATCGTTTTAATAATCCAGTTGTTACGCATACTGATGCATGGGCAGGATCTCGACCAGTTGCAAAAGCGTTCGGCGCTTCATCTTGCACTATATATATACGTGGCATTGGTATGCCTGCTGTGATGGATATGTTTTCAACGACATTCCATAACGTTGGGAATGTCGCACGATCTTTTAGTTCTTCTGCTCCAGAAGATGAAAGTGCTATTGAATCACCTGCAAACCATGATGTGAATGACATGATGATAGAAACAATCAATGCTAATCCTAGTCCTGATGCTCCATCACCAACGCGGTATGTACCAAAAGCCCATCCCGCCAAACCAAGTAGGAGTGTAAAAACGAAAATAATTATCCAAGATTTTCGTTTATTTGATGTAATTTCTGAATACATATGCGTATGAAAGGAAGCTGCTTGCAAAAAGGAAGCAGCTTCCTTTTTGCAAGCAGCTTCCTCCTATCATTTTTTTAAAATTTCACGGTTGGTACTGCCTTTTCCGCATCAGCTGTTTCAAAAAATTCGCGTTTTGTGAAACCTAAAGATGACCCAATTAAATTTGTAGGAAAAACTTCTAATTTAATATTCAAGTCACGTACATTGCCGTTATAGAAGCGTCGTGCTGCAGAAAGCTTATCTTCGGTGTCAGCTAATTCTTGTTGTAATTGCAAAAAATTTGTATTCGCTTTTAATTCCGGATACGCTTCACTTAAAGCAAAAATACTTTTCAATGTTGCAGATAATTGATTTTCCGCAGTTGCTACCGATGCTGTACCTTTTGCACTCATTGCGGCATTTCGTGCGGCAATAACTTTTTCAAATGTTCCGCTTTCGTGTGCTGCATATCCTTTTGCGGTTTCAACTAAATTCGGTATCAAATCATGACGACGTTTTAATTGTACGTCGATATCCGACCATGCTTCACTTGCACGATTTTTCAATGTGACCAAACCATTATATGTGAGTATCAACCACAATCCGACAACTCCAAGCGCCAACCAAGGTAAAAACATCATATATATTCTTATAGAATTAATTAGTAATTAATGTTACGCTGTATAGCGTACACCTGACTACATATATATGTCCAACATACAACCAATTGATCGAATCGCAAACGTATTTAAAGCATATGATATACGTGGACTTTCTCCAGAAGAAATAGATTCTTCTTTTGCGAAGCGCCTTGGTCGCGCGATTTCCAAAACTTTCCCCATTAAACGCGTTGTTATTGGACGCGATATGCGGACAACTTCATTTCCATTGGAGTCTGCGCTTATCGAGGGTCTTACATCTTGTGGCGTAGATGTAGTTCGTATCGGCATGTGTTCAACGCCTTCTTTCAATGCTTCCATTGGTCTCGCGGCAGGATCCGCATCCGCTTATGATCTTGGCATCATGGTTACCGCATCGCACAATCCAGGAAAATATAATGGATTTAAAATTACGCGTGGGAATTGTTTGCCCGTTGGTCAGGGGAGTGGCATGGAAGAATTGCGTGATAATTTTTTATTGGATACTGATACGGCAGGATCAGGGAGCGGAAAAGTTTTAGATGATCCTTCTGCAGTAGAAAAATATTTAGATTTAGTTTTGAAATTAGCGGAACTTCCGCCTCATATGCCTCGCATGCGTGTTGCAATAGATGCGGGCAATGGTATGGCTGGCGCCATCCTGCCGAAATTGTTGTCGCGTTTGCCGTGGCTGGACGCGCTTCCATTATATTTTCAACCAGATGGTACTTTTCCAAATCATGAAGCGAATCCATTGAATATATCAACATTAGCAGATGTACGACGAGCGGTGACCGAGAATGCGTGTATGCTTGGAGTTGCATTCGATGGTGATGCGGATCGTGTTGGTTTTATTGATGAAAAAGGTGAACCAGTGCCAG
>JAHFIO010000003.1 GCA_023246325.1 Candidatus Uhrbacteria bacterium
ACTTGGTTTGATTGAAATTATGCCTCGAATAGAATCATATTTTAAAAAAATTCCAAAAATATGTGGGATACAATCTTCATTTATTACGAGTCTTTCTACGTCCGTACTTACCATACCGTATTCCGCATTTGTTTTTCATCGCATGGCATTTGCGGGATTGATTACAAATATTTTTGCTCTACCACTTATATCATGGACCATGTTATTCGGTGCATGTTCGGTTTTTATTGGACCACATATGTCAGTTTCTTTTTTGCACTATCCCGCTATTGGGTGTTTAGAAATGTTGATTCGCATTGGATATGCTTCGCAAAAACTTCCTTGGTTAGATATTCATTTTTAATTAAAATATTTTTTGGCGCTTGTGGATAAGACGTGAATAAAAAATGTCATTTTTGTTTATAAGGGATAAACAGTTTAGTAGATGTATATAGATGAAGTGTATATCCTGCTGCAATACTATATTGTTTTTTATTGTGTTGTATATGTATACAAAACAAAAAAATTGTATGAATATAAAAAAACTTTTATTGTGTATATGTGGGTTGGCAGACCCACGCCTCATAAAAAAAACAACTGGAAAAAAATTATAAAACAGTGAATGATTGTAACGACCGGGTGTAAGCAAGGAGGGTAAAGCGGCCTTGTTTTGTGCCCCATAAACGGTACGGCAACTGTAGTGGAGATGGCGTGGAAATACGCATTCCTGTATATAATTTTGCAAAATTTTGTAGACCGTTTGATGTAAGACATATGCGTGTGGATATTCACATGTCCAAACACATAACCATATGATTGCATCCTAAATATTGCGCCCAGAATATTTCAGATATGATATTGGTATCTTCCCTGAGATGCGTATTTAGTAGTACTCGTGCACTTTTATTCATATAAATATTTTTGCTTTCGGCAGGATGTGGTTTGCGCGCTCTGCACTCTGCTGAAAGAAATATTTATCCACAGGTATAAACTTGCATCACTTTTGCGAACATGTCAGACTAGAACAGAAATAGAACACACATAAAAAATATATGTCTAAAAAAATAAACGATGAAAAAGAGGAACGCAGACAAGCGAGTCAAGCCGCCATAGATCAAATTAAAGAAAAATTTGGTGAGGGGAGTATTATGCGATTGGGTGAGGCGAAGAAATCAAATGTGGATGTTGTTCCAACAGGATGTTTGTCATTGGATTTGGCAGTTGGTGTATTGGGAGTGCCTCGTGGAAGAATTATAGAAATATATGGTCCTGAAGCATCTGGAAAAACTACTTTAGCTCAACATATTATTGCTGAGGTGCAGAAACAGGGTGGTCTTGCAGCTTTCATAGATGCGGAACATGCGCTTGATCCTGACTATGCGAGAAAAATTGGTGTGAATGTAGATGAGATGTTGATATCTCAGCCAGATAATGGAGAACAGGCGCTTGATATTGTAGAAACGTTAGTACGTTCTAATGCAGTTGATGTTATTGTAATAGATTCTGTAGCAGCGCTAACGCCAAAAGCAGAAATTGAGGGAGAGATGGGCGATAGTCATATGGGTTTACAGGCGCGTTTAATGAGTCAGGCATTACGAAAATTAACAAGTATAGTTTCAAGAACAAAAACCGTTGTTATTTTTATTAATCAAATTCGTCAAAAAATTGGTATTGTATTTGGGAATCCGGAAACTACAACAGGCGGCATGGCATTAAAATTTTATTGTTCCATTAGAATTGAAGTAAGGCGCAGCGCACATATAAAAATGGGCGAACGTATAATCGGTAATCGAGTAAAGGTAAAAATCGTAAAAAATAAAGTTGCAGCTCCTTTTAGAACATGTGAATTTGATATTATGTATAATGAAGGCATATCATTGGTCGGTGATTTGTTGGATCTTGGAACTGAATTTGAAGTTATTAAGAAAAGTGGAAATTCATATTCATACGGTACAGAAAAATTAGGCATTGGTCGTGAAAATGCGAAAAATGCATTAAGAGAATTGCCGGATATGCATAAAAAAATTCGTGAAGATATTATTACGAGATGGAAAGAAAAAGAAGTAAGCGATACATCTATTGGCAAAAAGCCTCAGGCAAGTGATGAGTCAGATATTGCGGAACCACTTCCTGCAGAATAAAAAATGGGGATAATCCCCATTTTTTGTCATATGTCTACGCATTCTTTATACTATAGGTAACAATTCATATTCTCACATGTCTCGAAGAAAAAGGTCATTTTTACGGAATATCCATATCGACTCTGAAACTGGTCGTGGTATTTTTCATGTTCTTCTAATTGTATTTGCTCTTTTATTATTTTTGTCTACCTTTGATTTATTGGGTACGGTTGGTGTCACTATAGATGTAGCATTCGCGAATGCATTTGGTTGGGATAGGATATTACTTCCTTTTTTTATTCTAGCGATTGCGATTCATGATATTACACCAGAAAAATTTCCATTAACAATTTCTAATTATATTGGGTTTATTTTATTTTACATATCAATGAATCCTTTGGTGCATACTTTGGCAATGACAGATGGAATATTTTCACCTGAACGTTTACAAAAATTTGGAGGAAAAATTGGATTACTTATCTCAGAACCAATACAATCTGCAATTGGTAAACCAGGTGCGGTAGTTATTTTTACTGGAATATTTATTACTGCCATTCTTCTTATATTCAATACGTCTATTAGACGTTTGGTCGCACATGCCAAATTTATAGGGAGAGGTATATATGCAGTGTATACGATTTTTGTTTTTCCGTTTAAGTGGATATTAGAAAAACGCAGAATGCAAAAAGAAGAAGCATTAAGACAATTATCTGAAATATCGAATCCTGCCCCTATTCAGGAAGCGGTGCAAGAAATCCATCAAGATGAGACTCGTGAAGAAACGGATATAGGTGAAAATGAAAATCAATTACCTAAACCGCTCAAAAGAAAAAAACATCAGCCACGCATTGAGATTCCTTTAGAATTATTATCTCGTCGTGATCAAAAGCCGACATCAGGAGATATAGTTCGAAATCAACATGTTATACAAAGTACTTTAGAAACATTTGGCGTTTCAGTTGAAATGGGGGATGTATCTGTTGGTCCAACTGTAACGCAATTTACATTAAAACCATACGATGGAGTTAAAATTGCACGCATTACTGCGCTACATAATGATTTAGCGCTAGCACTTGCTGCACACCCTATACGTATTGAAGCGCCTATTCCAGGTAAGTCACTTGTAGGTATTGAAGTTCCAAATCAAAGCGTGGCAACCGTAGGTTTACGAGAAATTTTCGAAACAAAAGAATGGCGCGAACGTAAACAGACACTTCCGATCGGATTAGGTCGAGATGTTTCAGGAAAACCATGGATAACAGATTTAGGACGTATGCCGCATGTATTAGTTGCTGGAGCGACAGGATCAGGAAAATCTGTTTGTTTAAATACACTCATCATGTCTTTTATGTATGCGCTTGGTCCTGATGAAGTAAAATTTGTGATGGTTGATCCTAAGCGAGTTGAATTACAGGTGTATAATGGTATCCCACATTTAATTACTCCCGTTATCACAGATACAGAAAAAACCGTGAATGCATTAAAATGGTGTATGAGAGAAATGGATAGACGATTTGATGTTTTACAAAAATTTGGTGTTCGTGACATCGCTTCTTATAATGCGAGCGCGGAAGAAAAACTTCCTTTCATTGTTGTTGTTATTGATGAGTTGGCAGATCTTATGACAACAGCTATGCAAGAAGTGGAAGGGCCCATAGTTCGTTTAGCACAAATGTCTCGTGCAGTTGGTATTCATCTTGTCCTCGCAACACAGCGACCTTCCACTGATGTCATCACCGGGTTGATTAAAGCAAATATTCCTGCGCGTATAGCATTTTCCGTAGCATCCTCTATAGATTCACGTACTATATTAGACGAAATGGGCGCGGAAAAATTATTGGGTCGAGGGGATATGCTTATTAAAACAGCGGAAATGTCAGCTGCAAAAAGATTGCAAGGCACTTATGTTTCTGATGATGAAATAGCACGAACCGTTGAATATATAAAATCTAAATATGATCCCTCAGAATACGATCCAGAAATTATTGAACGCGCAAAATCTACTAGTACTTCATTTCTCGGTGGTGTAGATGAGGGTGATCAAGATCCGCTTATTCCAGATGCAAAAGAAGAGATTATTCGCGCAGGTAAAGCGTCTGCTTCATTATTGCAGCGTAGAATGAAAATTGGATATGCACGTGCAGCACGTATTTTAGATTTACTTGAACAGGATGGATTTATTGGTCCATCTGATGGTGCAAAGCCAAGAGAAATATTGCATGTGCAGTTCACAAAAGAATTGGAACAGATCGCAACGCCTATGCATCCTGCCCTAGAGCAAGTAAACAGAGAAATGCCGGCCATTGAAGATGAGGGGTTGTAAATATGTCATTTTTTATTAAAGCAGTAACAGGTCCTGATACTGGATTTGGAAAAGATTTAAAAAATGTTCGCATCGTACGTGGATTGTCAGAAATACAACTTTCAAAATTATGCGGTATTCATTCTGAAGTAATTCGTGCATTGGAAGATGAGCGATTCACAGATTTACAGGATCCATTTTATGCAGAACGATTAGTACGTACATTAGCTAAGACTTTAGATATACGTCCAGAATTTTTAGTTTTAAAATATTTGAAAGCTTTAGAATCGAAAGGATTTCAAAAATCGCATACATCTGCCTTAAGACCTATCGCTCGAACAAGAGATTTTTTTGTAACGTCTAAAATTTTTATTGCAGGTGGAATTTTAGCAGTTGCTAGTATTTTTTTAGGATATGAAGTTTGGCAGGTAAGATTAATTTCCGCTGCACCACAATTGATTATTATAGAGCCAGAAGAAGGATTTACCTCTTCAGATACATCTATACAAATACGAGGTACTACGGAAAGTGGTGCTTTTGTTACGGTAAATAATGTGCAAGTGGTTGTTCAGCCTGATAATACATTTGCTACGATACTTCATATTCCGGCAGGATTAACAACGGTTCATGTTGAAGCAAAAAAAAGGCATGGGAATCCAACTATAGTTGAACGTCGTGTTGTTTATTTAAAAAAATAATTTTTATAACGTAAAAACCCCGATAAACAAAAAGTGTTATCGGGGTTACGGGGGTCATCAGCATCAAGCATATAGCCTGTGATGACCGAGCTAATTGTTAAGTTGCATGACAAGTCTTAAAAAATAATATCAGGGCCAAAAAGAAGAAAGGTTTTTTGCATGAAAACAAAGGTGGCCTTTCGTGTGCCGAGATGTATAAAAAGGGAAAACCTCCGAGTAGGACATTTGGCCTATGCGGAGGGTGTATGGATTGTATCATCTAGTTCAGCCGAAGCCGAAATGTCAGTTTCATCCAGACTCCCACGTAAATGAGCATGCAGAGGCTGATCCTTGGCTGCATACTGATTTACGTGGGAGACCGACGAACAAGCACGTACGGTATAAAGTTTACTGATATTTTTGAAAGAGTCTGTGTTCAATTAATTCTTGTGAGACTTTTCTATAGCTACCTGTATAATTTTTCCACTCTGAGATTGCGACACGAATGTCCCAAGCTCGGTGTGAAGCAGGATTCGAAACGTAGTAGTTTCGAATCCTGCGAGTTTTGTTTCGAGTGAGAGCACCTCACTCGTTGGTCATTCCGACCTCGATCTCGAGCGAGCCAACCTCGAGAGGTTCGCTTGCCTGAAGCTCCGTGAGAAGCAGTGCGATATACGCCTGCCCCTCTTCGATTGAGTCAGCGACGAACCCACGCAATGTGTACTCGTTCATGTTTCCTTTCTGAGGCCACGAAAATTCATGGACTCAGGTTGGAGCAGGTCTATCATCATTTGATATTTAGACCTGCGAGTTGTGTGTGTTTAGATGAGGTGTTGGCGACGCCTATAGCGTCGGTTGGTCTTGCGACCCTGATGGCCGAAAGCCCTGAGACTTTTGGCCATGTAATATGACACCTTGTATCGACTCGGGCTATGCGACTCATTGTCGCTCATGCCCGAGCAGATAGGATTGGACTCGATGTCGGTCGTTTCGATGACCACATCCTGTCGCATCCCTGCCATGCCTCGAATGTAAATCTCGATCACTTATACCCTCCTTTGGGTTAATTGTTACACAATCAATGATTCTAAATGATGTAGAGGTGACTACTTCCGTCTTGTTCTAGCCGGAGCCAGAGCGGATGGGTTCGTGCATTGCCTGCATAAATGCAGGATCCTCCTCCACATCATTTAGAACCAGTAAATTGTGCGTAGCCTCATCTTGATTGATCTAGAGGGGAGTAGCCGCGCCGAAGCTTAGCTAATCCAAGGCACTGTACTTACCAGAGTTGTCAGGGTTAGCCGACGTATCTGGCCTCGAGTGCCATCCGTAACCGTGTTTGCCTAGGCAAATCGACTACGAGATCTTGTCCTCTTAATCATTCAGGACGAAGCGCTGTTGTAATGTTCCCAAACACTTTACCATACTTATCAAACTTTGTCAAGTATCTTGCATACATACATACGACAGGATAAAAAAATTCCGCTTAATAGAGCGGAATTTTTAGGTAAATTATGTATTTTTTGGCTAAAATTAGCAAAATTACAGTTTATTGTACAGTAAGCGTACCTTTCATGCCTGGATGTGCTGAACAATGATATTGATATGTTGCACGAACTAAATTACTAGTTGGTAATGTTGTTTTTCCACCCTTTTCCATTAATCCAGTGTCAAATAAGTTTGCCTGGTCTGATGTAAGTGAATGTTTAGCTATATCATTATTTACAATAA
This sequence comes from Candidatus Uhrbacteria bacterium, assembly GCA_023246325.1. Taxonomy (GTDB): domain Bacteria; phylum Patescibacteriota; class Patescibacteriia; order 2-12-FULL-60-25; family 2-12-FULL-60-25; genus JAHFIO01. The sequence continues at coordinate 6,810 of JAHFIO010000003.1, forward strand.
CCACTGAATCTCCTTGTCGTACACTTAATGTAGCGGGTGAAAATGTATTATTTTCAATAGTGATGGTATATGTATTATTTTGTAGAACAGGCTCACTTTTTGGTGTTTCCGTTGCAGGTGGATTAGAAGCGGGTGCTACAATAGGTGCTTCTGCTTGATCTGCAGATTTTGGAGTATCCGAACCACATCCTGCCCCGAGTAAAGAAACTAACGCGATTGAACTCAAAAAATAGTGTATTTTCATAGTACTTACACTATATCACAATTTTTATTTTTATAAAACTAATAAAAAAAGTGCTTTTTCGCACTTAGATTACGGAGATTTTTTAGCAGTTGATACTTCACAAACAGAACAAATCGCTTTTTTCATTGCACACAATGCACAATGCTTAAATCGTCTTAAAGACGTCATTTTTCCACAAGTTTTACATGTACCGCATACTTGTGCAAAGCACTTGTCTTTCGCATTATCAGCACACTTTTTACATTGACCATTGTTGAGACTAGGCATTTTTGAAACTCCTTTTTGGACGAAACGATAGTAACATATTGTAGCAATGTATAGCAATACAGGCGCATGTCTATATTCCCTAATTACGGGAATTTTGTTTTATTCGTTTTCACGCGCATCGACGAGATGAAAATGCTTTCCAGCACATTTTCATACGAGGAGTTAAGCATGAAAACGAATAAGACAAAATAAACCGTCTTTGAATGACATGCTATATCCTGCCGAATTTTTGGTTTTCTTAAGAAAAATCACACTTGACAGGGTCTTGATTATTTGCAATAATCCGCGCAACGAAACGGTACATGGGAATCAACCATATAAAGCGCTCCAATTAAAACCCACTGGACAAATATCATCCGGTGGTGTTTTTGCGTCTAGCCGTAACGTATTTTATTAATAAATGTCCATATCCTGCCGATTGGCGTGACTCCTATCCCACCTGATTTGTCTGAAGTGGAGAGGCCCAAGCGAGCAAGTATGTGATGTCAATTCACAACCGTCATGTCTAACATGATTTTCCGTCGTCAGGTTCCAAAGGAACAAGAGCGTAGATATTTCACGGCTTCCCGTGATGCCATGGCGCTTCCAGATCTTATCGAGGTCCAAAAACAAAGCTATCGTTGGTTTTTGGAAACCGGTATCAAAGAGTTGTTGAATGAGATTTCTCCGATCAAAGATTTTATTGGTCGTGATCTCGAATTATCGTTTGTAGATTATTATCTCGACGAACCAAAATTTGATGAAAAAACATCAAAAGCAAAAAACATCACCTATGATGCTCCTTTGCGTGTCAAAACACGACTTGTAAATAAACGTTCGGGTGAATCAAAAGAACAAGAAGTATATTTAGGAGATTTGCCTGTGATGACGGAACGAGGAACTTATATTGTAAATGGAATTGAACGTGTAGTTGTTTCTCAACTTGTGCGTTCGGCGGGAGCATTTTTTACAGCTGAGGCTGCGCGTGGACGACGTTATTACGGTGCAAAAGTTATTCCAAATCGTGGAGCTTGGTTAGAATTTGAAACGGACTCAAACAATGTTATTTGGGTGAAGATTGATCGTAAACGTAAAGTGGCTGCAACATCTTTATTGCGCGCTTTTGGTTTTAGTACAAATGAAGAAATTTTAGAATTATTTGTAGATGCGGATATACATCCTTTGAATCATTATATAGAGGCAACACTTGCGAAAGATATTGCATCAAGCGAAGAAGAAGGATTGATCGAAGTATATAAACGTATTCGTCCAGGTGATTTAGCGACATCTGATAATGCGAAATCATTGATTCACGCCATGTTTTTCAAATTTGAAAGATATGATTTGGGCCCTGTTGGAAGATATAAATTTAATCAACGTTTTGGTATCGTTCCACAAGGTGAAGATGTGCCAAAAGAAGTTTCCCGCATCCTGTCGAAAGAAGATTTACTTCGCATATTAAAAGAAATTATTCGTTTGAATAATACACAAGAGGAACCAGATGATGTTGATCATTTAGGAAATCGTCGTGTACGTGCGGTTGGTGAACTTGTGCAAACACGTTTTCGTATTGGTCTCGCTCGTATGGAGCGTATTGTGAAAGATCGTATGTCGACGCAAGATATTACATTGCTCACTCCTGCGAAATTAATTAATGCGCGTCCTGTGATTGGTGCGGTGCGCGAATTTTTCATGTCTTCGCAATTATCACAATTCATGGATCAAACAAATCCTTTATCCGAACTTGAACATAAACGCCGTGTATCCGCTATGGGTCCAGGTGGTTTGTCTCGCGAACGCGCTGGGTTTGATGTGCGCGATGTGCATCGCACTCACTATGGTCGTATTTGTCCAATCGCTTCTCCAGAAGGACCAAATATCGGATTGATTGGTCACTTATCCTGCTATTCACGTATCAATGATTTTGGATTTATTGAAACACCATATAGAAAAGTAAAAAACTTTGCCAAAAACGATGGGCAGGATGCGGAAGGTGAAACATTGCGCGCAAATGTGTCAGATGGAAAAGGAAAAGTTGTTGCAAAGGCCGGGGAAGAAGTCTCCACAAAATTAGCAAAGTCTTTGAAAGAAATTGCTGCGTCTGTGCCAATGCTGCCAATTGTTCCTCATGTCACGAATGAAATTGTATATTTGAATGCATTTGCAGAAGAGCGTGGAACAACAACGCCTGCAACAACGCAGATAGATCGTAAAGGATTTTTCTTGAGCGAACGTGCGCCTGTGAGAAAAAATGGTGAACCAACAACAGTTGATGTTACAGAAATTGATTATATGGATGTGTCTTCAAAACAAATTTTGTCTATTGGAACATCTTTAATTCCGTTTGTTGAACATGATGATGGACAACGTGCACTCATGGGAACAAATATGCAACGTCAAGCTGTTCCGTGTATTAAACCTGACGCGCCAATTGTTGGTACGGGTGTTGAACGTCGCGCAGCAGTTGATGGTGCACATGTACTGTTGGCAAATGATGATGGAACTATTGTTTCAGTTTCTGGAAATCATATTGAATTTAAACCTTCAACTGGCGCGATACGTCGGTATGATTTACAAAAATTCGCGCGTTCAAATAATTCAACATGCTTGAATCAACATCCGCGTGTGTCAAAAGGACAAAAAATACAAGCAGGAGAAGTATTGGCGGATGGTACATCCTGTGAAAATGGTGAACTTGCATTGGGACAAAATTTACTTGCAGCATTTTTATCATGGGACGGATATAATTATGAAGATGCTATTATTTTGTCTGAACGATTAGTTCATACGGATCGTTTTAGTTCTATCAATATTGAACATCACACCATTGATGTTCGTGATACAAAGTTGGGACCAGAAGCTGTTACGTCCGATATTCCGAATGTATCAGAAGAAAAATTAAAAAATTTAGATGAAAATGGAATTATTCGCGTTGGTGCGGAAGTAAAATCTGGAGATATTTTGGTTGGAAAAATTACACCAAAAGGAGAAACGGATTTAAGCGCAGAAGAAAAATTATTGCGCGCAATTTTTGGTGAAAAAGCACGCGATGTTCGTGATACTTCTTTGTATTTGGAGCATGGTGAGCATGGAAAAGTTGTTGATGTCACTATTTTTTCACGTGAAGCCGGTGATAAATTGCAGCCAGGTGTTATTAAACAAATTGTTGTTTCTGTTGCTGATCTCCGCAAAGTACAAGTGGGAGATAAGCTTGCAGGACGCCATGGAAATAAAGGTGTTATTTCAAAAGTTGTTCCTGTTGAAGACATGCCATTTTTAGCTGATGGAACACCAATAGATATTATTCTGTCGCCACTCGGCGTTGTGTCACGTATGAACCTCGGACAAATTTTGGAAACGCATATGGGTTTGGCTGCGAATGCTTTAGGGTATCGTGTTGCTACTCCCGTGTTTGATGGTGTTCCAGAAGAAACAATTCGTGCCGAACTTGAAAGGGCAGGATTTCCATCTGATGGAAAAATTGCAGTATACGATGGACGTACAGGAGAAAAATATGATAATGAGCCAACTGTTGGATATATTTATATGTTGAAATTGAATCATATGGTTGAAGATAAAATTCATCAACGATCTATTGGTCCGTATTCTCTCATTACACAACAACCTCTTGGTGGAAAAGCACAATCAGGTGGTCAGCGTTTTGGAGAAATGGAAGTATGGGCAATTGAGGCATATGGAGCCGCGCATACCTTACAAGAAATTTTGACTATTAAATCTGATGATGTACCAGGACGTTCAAAAGCATATGAAGCTATCATTAAAAATGAACCAATTCGTAAAATGAATGTTCCAGAATCATTTAATGTTCTTGTTCGCGAATTAAAAGGATTGGCATTAGATGTTGAATTGTTGAAAGATGGTAAACGTATTGAAGATACTACACCAAAACCAGATCCAAATCGTCCTAAACCAGCACCTGTGTCTCATTCAGAAAATGAATGGGGTGCATCTGATTCATTCTAACCTATACTCATATGGCTTTCTTCCAATCAGAAAACATAAAGACAACGGACTTTGAAGCAATGCGTTTACGCTTAGCTTCTCCTGAAGTTATCCGTGGCTGGTCGTATGGTGAGGTTACAAAACCTGAAACCATTAATTACCGTACACAAAAACCAGAAAAATCTGGATTATTCGCAGAAGAAATTTTTGGTCCATCAAAAGACTGGGAATGTTATTGTGGAAAATATAAAAAAATACGTTATAAAGGAATCGTTTGTGATAAATGTGGTGTAGAAGTGACGCATTCTCTCGTAAGACGTGAACGCATGGGGCATATTGAATTATGCGCACCCGTTGCACATATTTGGTATCTTCGTAGTGTGCCATCAAAAATTGGAACGGTTTTGGATGTGTCTATTCAATCTTTGGAACGTGTTATTTACTTTGCGTCATTTATTGTTTCAGAAGTGAATGAAGAAATGCGTATTGCAACATTAGAACAGCTTCGCGCAGAATATAAAGGTAAACGCAAGTCTATTGAATCAGAATTTGAGCGTGAATCTGAACGTATAAATGCGCGCGGTGCAGAAAAGGGGTTGGATGCGGGCGCTATAACAAAAGAGCTGGATAAAGCACAGGGAGGAAAAGAAAATAAAATAAAAGAACTTGAATCAGAATTTTCTGTTTCAGAAAAAGATTTGAAAGATTTAAAACCAATGAAAATTTTGGCTGAAAATGAATATCATGAACTGTCGTTAAAATTTGGCCATGTATTTGAAGCAAAAATTGGTGCAGAAGCTATCACAGAATTATTAGAGAAATTAGATATTCCAGCAACCATTAAACAATTACAAAAAGATTTGAAAGGCGCTTCAGAAATTAAACGTGATAAAATTATTCGTCGTTTAAAATTATTGACTTCATTTTCATTGCAAAAAATTGCACCAGATTGGATGATTATGCGCGCCTTGCCAATCATTCCACCAGATTTACGTCCTATGGTTGCTTTAGATGGTGGACGTTTTGCAACATCCGATCTGAACGATTTATATCGCCGTGTTATTAATCGAAATAATCGTTTGAAACGATTACTTGAATTAAATGCGCCTGAAGTTATTACGCGAAATGAAAAACGCATGTTACAGGAATCCGTTGATTCACTTATTGATAATAGCGCGCGTCATTCTAAAACCGTTATTGCTGCAACAGGCAAAAAACGACAATTAAAATCTCTCGCAGATATTTTGAAAGGAAAGCAAGGGCGCTTCCGCCAAAACCTTCTTGGAAAACGCGTTGATTATTCAGGTCGTTCTGTTATCGTTGTTGGTCCATCATTACGTATTGACGAATGTGGTTTACCAAAAATCATGGCTTTGGAATTATTCAAACCATTTATTATTGCTGAACTTATAAAGCGTGAACTCGTTCATAATATTCGATCCGCAAATCGTTTTATAGAAGCTGATAATCCAGAGGTATGGGATATCCTTGAAACTATTGCGACAGGATCAGTTGTGCTTCTCAATCGTGCGCCAACGCTTCATCGTCTTGGTATTCAGGGTTTTTACCCTCGTTTGATCGAAGGAAAAGCCATTCAAATTCATCCAATGGTATGTCGTGCGTTTAATGCAGACTTTGATGGAGATCAAATGGCTGTTCACGTTCCTCTTACAGAGGAAGCGCGTGAAGAAGCGAAGACCTTGATGTTATCAACAAATAATTTACTTCGCCCAGCAACGGGAACTCCCGTGACGCATCCAGATAAAGATATTGCTTGGGGTGTGTATTATCTTACAACTTTAGTAGAACCAACAGATGGAAAAATTCGTGCATTTTCTAATCCTGCCGAGGCGTTATATGTGTATAATATTGGAAAATTATCTGTACGTGAAAAAATAAAAACACGTTTAGAAGCAGGTCAACCAATTTTTGAAACAAATGTAGGTCGCTTACTTGTGAATCAACTTTTCATGAAAGAAATTGGTTTTAGAAACGAAACATTAGGATCAAAATCACTTGGTGATCTTACACATCAAATTCTTGAATCACATGGTTTTGCGCGTTGTGCAAAATTTCTCGATGATGTGAAAGATTTGGGTTTCAAGTATATTACGAAATCCGGGTTTTCATATGGTATTGGTGATTTGCCAACTGTAACGGGTAAAAAAGAATTGGTAGAAAAAGGAAATGATAAAATTGAAGTGATTGAAGATCAGTATAAAGAAGGATTGCTCACTAAAAAAGAGCGTTATTCACAAATCGTAAAAGTATGGACGGGTGTTAAAGATGATGTACAAAAATTGTGCAAAGAGTCTTTAATAAAAACAAATTCAGTTGGAGCTATGATTGATTCAGGTGCACGTGGATCTATTGGTCAGTTGACTCAGGTTATTGGTATGAAAGGACCCGTATCATCCCCACGTGGAGATATTATTGAACTTCCTATTAAATCTTCTTTCCGTGAGGGTCTTACAGTTCTTGAATATTTCATTGGTTCTCACGGCGTTCGTAAAGGGTTGACTGATACCGCACTTAAAACTGCAAATGCAGGATATTTGACTCGTCGTTTAGTTGATGTCGCACAAGACGTTGTTATTACTATAGTTGATTGTGGCACGACAGAAGGAGTTACGCTCACACATGAAGAGTGTGAACATATTGGTGAACCACTTTTGACTCGCATGTTAGGTCGCGTCACTATGAAAGATATTAAAGATCCAGAATCGAAAAAGGTGGTTGTAAAAAAAGGTGCATTAATTGTTGAGGATAGTATTCGTGCTATTCAAAAATTCACGACACCTTTACGAGAGGCGCAACTTCGATCGGTTTTATCCTGCAAATCAAGACATGGCTTATGTCAAAAATGTTATGGATATGATTTAGCGTATAATCGTGAAGCAAAATTAGGATCTGCTGTTGGTATTGTAGCCGCGCAATCTATTGGTGAACCAGGTACGCAGCTTACTATGCGTACCTTCCACTCTGGAGGTGTGGCAGGGGCAGATATTACGCAGGGTCTTCCGCGCGTGGAAGAATTATTTGAAGCACGTCAACCAAAACATCGTGCTGTGATTTCTGATGTCGCTGGTAAGGTGAAAGTCGTTGCTGGCGAACGACGTATTATTGAAACACCTTCAGGCCAAAAAGTGATGGATTCAACGGGAGCAGGCAAAACAATTCATGTTTCATTCGTAGATGTTCAAGAAGAAACATATGATGTTGAAGCAACCGATAAAGTAAAAGTAAAAGAAGGGGCGAAAATAAAAGCGGGGGATGTATTGATTACTCATGCAAATGGTAAAGAAGAAAAAGCAGAACATGATGGTGTGGTGAAAGTTGCTTCAGATTTGGTTACCGTGATTTGGGAAGGTCCTGGAGTTATGGAATATCCAGTTCCAACTGGGTTCCAAGTATATGTAAAAGATGATCAAGAGGTTCAGGCTGGTGATCAATTAACTGAAGGGCATTTGGATTTATTGCAACTCTTCCGTACAAAGGGACGTGATGCAGTTATGCAATATATTTTGCGCGAAGTATTGGGAATTTATTCTTCACAAGGTCAGAAGATTAATGCAAAACATATTGAAGTTATTATTCGTCAAATGTTTGCACGTGTATATGTGAAAGATGCGGGGGATACCGATCTATTGCCTGGTGAAGTTGTGGAACGCCCTCGTGCTTTAGCAGAAAATGCAAAAACCGAAGAGGCGGGGAAGAAACCGGCAGAATTTGAAGAATTATTTTTAGGTGTGACAAAAGTTTCTTTGTCGACTGAATCGTTCTTGTCTGCAGCGTCTTTCCAAGAAACCGCGAAGGTTTTGATTAACGCTTCTGTTACAGGAAAAATTGATCGCTTAGAAGGCTTGAAAGAAAATGTTATTATCGGTCGTTTAATTCCGGCAGGAACAGGATTCGGCGCATATGCGGATGGATCTATAGCCGCGGAAAATAACGAAGAAACCGAAAATGAGAAAGTGATATAAAAAAACGGGGATAGTCCCCGTTTTTTGTATTTGTAAAGGCAGGATGTGGACTTGGTGCTAGGCATGGAAAAATGATTTGACGCATAGGAATGAGGAGGGGTATTATATGCATATAATTCTTATAAGAAAATGTATATGGAAAAATTTCCTAAAAATAGTTTAGAAAAAAAGACAGGGTACGATGAATTTAGTATTGATTCAATCATAGGTGATATACAAAAAAATGATGATTTAATAAAACTAAAAGAAGCTTTTGCAGAAATGGGAAATATTGTAAATTTTATGAAAGATTTAAAAACATTAACACAAAGAATATCAGCAGTTATTACAGATGAAACTGCGAGCAAAGAATCTCGTATACAAGCTAAAGCAAATTTAGATTTTATTAAGCAAGCTTTACAAAGTTTAAAACAAACGGCAATGAACGAAACAACGGCTATTTTTAATAATGATTTTAAAAATTTTAAAAGTAATTTAAATCATTTAAGTAGTGATTACAGGGCGTAATTTTTTATAAGAAAATTCAATCGTATAATATCCATATTCATATAGTTTTATATATGGCATGTCTATAAAAAAACGCATACTCGGCATAGACCCAGGTTTTGACCGCACGGGTTTTGGCATTGTAGACATGAAGGGATCAGGTGCAATATGGGTGCATCATGAATGTGTTCAAACGCATCCTGCCGACACGTTTAGCGCCCGATTACAAACGGTTCGTGATCGATTACAAAATGTACTCACTCTATATACACCAACTCATGTTGCCGTTGAACAATTATTTTTTCAAACGAATGCGAAGACGGCTATGAAGGTGGGTATGGCACGAGGTGTCATTTTACTTACGCTCGCGGATGCAAAATTACCTATCATCGAAATGACGCCAAACCAAGTCAAGCAAGGAATTGCAGGATGGGGGAGAGCAGATAAAAAACAAGTACAACAAATGGTACAGATGCTTCTCAAATTAAAATCAAAACCTACACCAGATGATGCATCGGATGCACTTGCAATTGCGATAGTAGGTGGACTTATGGTGAGATAATTTAGACTTGAAACCCTGCATCCTGCATGTTAAGGTTCATGTGTATGCAACTATATTGGCTTGGGTATTCATCCATAAAAATTGAAGGAAAAGTAGGTGATTCTGAATTTACATTGGTGACGGATCCATATCAAAATGAAGCATCTTTGCGATTTCCGAAAACCGTGAATCCGGATATATTGGTATTATCAAATCAAGATACGGAACTGTTTAATCTTGAGCCTTTTGCAGAAAAACCACCTTTCACTATTTCAACGCCAGGAGAATTCGAGGTAAAAGGCGCTTTTGTTCAAGGCATTCAAGTAGATGATTCAATTATATATCGTTTCGTTATTGAAGGAATGGCGATTGGTTTTTTAGGATCAATACAACGTGAACTGAATGATATAGAGATAGAGCAGCTGGGGTCAATTGATATTTTAGTTCTTCCTGCGGGTGGTATTGCACAAAAATTACTCACAAGCATTGAGCCACGTATGGTGATACCAATTCAAATTGACATCCCAGGAATTAAAACGAAACTAGAAACCGCAGATGTATTTTGCAAAAAAATGGGTGCCTGCAAACGCGTGGATGCAAATAAATTGAAAATCGTTCGTAAAGATCTTCCATCTGACGAGCTTGTCGTAACCGTGCTTGAGAGATTATAATAGGTATATGCCCTCTATCAAACGTAGGAAAAAAGAAATTCAACATCCTGCCGAAAACGAAATTGGTGAATTACACGTTTCGCAAGATGACAAACGTCTTTTAATTCAAGCGCATTCAGCAATGCGTGCGGCAAAACAATCGCATGATCCTATACAGGTTATGAGTATGTGGGCGGGTGTCATTGTTGTAACGCTTGCTATCGCGGTAGGGTGGTGGTGGTCAGTTTCGCCCATCATTGCTGGAAATTTCAGTATTCACAATATACGGCAGGATGTGGGAGCGGTATTCTCAGGAGTAAAAAATAAATAATTTTTTTAAGTTGAAACACGTATATGGCAGATAAAGTTCAGAAAGAAAATTTAATAGGAAATGTAACTCCATTAGATATTGTAAGTGAAATGCGCAAATCTTTTTTAGATTATGCGATGAGTGTTATTGTGGATCGAGCATTGCCTGATGTGCGAGATGGGTTAAAACCTGTGCATCGTCGTATTTTATATTCCATGTGGCAAAGTGGTTTACGCTCGAGTGCAAAATTTAAAAAATGCGCTACGGTTGTTGGAGATGTATTGGGAAAATACCATCCGCATGGCGATGCCGCTGTGTATGAGTCTTTAGTACGCATGGCTCAGGAATTTTCGCTGAGATATCCGCTTATTCGAGGGCAAGGAAATTTTGGATCTATAGATGGTGATAATGCAGCTGCGTATAGATATACCGAGGCGAAATTGCAAGCGCTATCTGATGAAATGTTGGCTGATATTGAAAAAGATACATGCGATTTTCGTCCAAATTATGATGGGTCTACGAAAGAACCAACTGTATTGCCTGCAAAATTACCAAATTTATTAGTAAATGGAACTTTGGGAATTGCAGTTGGAATGGCGACAAATATTCCTCCACATAATTTAAGTGAGGTGTGTGATGCGGTCGTAACATTAATTGAAAATCCAGATGCAACCATTGAAGATTTAATGAAGTCTATCAAAGGGCCAGATTTTCCAACGGGTGCAATTGCATATGGGTCTTCTGATATTAAGGCAGCATATGCGACAGGGAAGGGTGGCATTGTGGTTCGTGCTCGTACGGAAATCACTGAAGAAAAAAATGGTATGGGCAGGATAGTTGTTTCGGAAATTCCATATCAAGTAAATAAATCTACATTAATTGAACGTATAGCAGAACTAGTAACTGAGAAAAAAATTGAAGGTATTAAAGATTTACGAGATGAAAGTAATAAAGAAGGTATTCGTATTGTGGTTGATTTAAAACGCGATGCATATCCAAAAAAAGTGTTGAATCAGTTGTTTAAAATGACACAATTGCAAGAGACATTCCATGTGAATACATTAGCCTTGATTGATGGGGTTCAGCCGCGTGTATTGACTTTGAAAAATATATTAGAAGAATTTATTAAGCATCGTCAAACGGTTGTTCGACGACGTACGGAATTTGATTTACAAAAAGCAAAAGATCGCGCACATATTTTAGAGGGTTTGCGAATTGCATTATTAAAAATAGATGAAGTTATTGCAACAATTAAAAAATCAAAAGATAAAGATGAGGCAAAGGTGAATTTGATACAAAAATTTCGTTTATCTGACATTCAGTCTACGGCTATTCTTGAAATGCGTTTACAACAATTAGCAAATTTGGAACGTTTAAAAGTTGAACAAGAATATGATGAAAAGATGAAGTTGATCGCTGAGCTTGAATCAATTTTGAAAAGTGTAAAAAAGATGTTGCAAATTATTCAAGATGAAATTGTTGAATTAAAAGAAAAATTTGGGAATGAAAGACGAACGCAAATTATTAAAGCGCCATTAGGTGAATTTAGTATGGAGGATTTAGTTCCTGATGAAGCCACGGTTGTGATGATGACAGCTGATGGATATATAAAACGTTTACCTCCCGAAACATTCCGTTCGCAAGGACGTGGAGGAAAAGGAGTTGTAGGTTTATCCACGAAAGAAGAAGATCAAGTCGAGCATTTGTTTTCAACGACAACACATGCGGATATTTTATTTTTTACTACACGAGGGCGTGTTTTTCAACTATCTGCGCATGAAATTCCGGCAGGATCAAGAACGTCAAAAGGTCAAGCAATCGTGAACTTTTTGCAATTAAGTACTGGAGAAAGTGTGGCGACTGTATTACCGCTTGCTGAAGTTGAGGGATTCAAATATTTAGTTATGGTGACTGAAAAAGGAACGATTAAAAAAACAGAATTAACAGAATTTGAAAAAGTACGACGTTCAGGTTTAATCGCTGCAAATCTGCATCCTGGCGATGATTTGAAATGGGTAAAACCTTCAGGAGGAACGGATAATATCGTACTCGTTACGCATAAAGGTCAGTCCATTCGATTTGAAGAAAACGATGTGCGCGCAATGGGTCGTATGGCGGCAGGTGTCCGCGGGATTAGTTTAAAAGAAGGCGATACAATTGTTGGCATGGATGTGGTTTCAAAAGCACTTGCAGATAAAGGTAAACTAGAATTATTTACCGTGGCAGAAAATGGATTAGGGAAGAAAACAAAATTAAATGAATATAAAATTCAAGGACGAGGTGGATCTGGTATTCGCACCATGCATGTTACTGCGAAAACAGGGGGTATTGTAGGCGCATATGTATCAAGCGCAGAAGAAGATCGAGATTTAATTTTAATTTCCAAAAATGGTATAGTATTACGTGTTCCATTTAAGAGCGTGCCAACCTTGGGTCGCGATACGCAGGGCGTGCGTATTATGCGATTTAAAGAGGCAGGAGATATAGTTTCAAGTGTGACATTCGTTGATAAAGATATTGAAGAAACAATAACTGAATAAATATATGCATCCAAATCAATTACCTAATGATGAGCAAATGCCACAAACCGTCGCATCTCCCTCTTCTGATGAAATAAAAAGTGGCGAAAGAGTGAAGCAATTAGTAGACACAGACTACGATGAGGATTTTAAATCAAAATCTATTAATAGAATAAATAACGAAGATGAAACACCTCCCACTAAGCGAACTCCACAAATGCCAAATCAAACAAGTACGAATGTGAAAAAGAGTGTATAAGTATGAACACGATTTATTATATACCACTAGATGAAATGTTAAACGAGATTGAACCAGTTGTTGGTATACAATTAGATACGAATGGAGTTGCCGATATATCTGAATTACCAAAAAAAATAGCTGATAGATTAACATATTTTGGGGTTTTAGATCCCACGCATACAAAAGTATTTTTTCCAAAAGAGGGAGAAGCTTTTTTAGAAGCATTATGCAATTCATCTTCACTATATGAAAGATTTCGTGAAGATCCTACTATTAGAAAAAACATATGATTAGCGAGAATGAGTTAAAAATTAAAAAAGCGATTAAACCCCCTGAATCAGAAGCGGTACCTCAGAGTATTAATAAAATAGAAATAGTTCCGTCTCGAGAAAGAATTCGTCGCGCTCAAGCCGAGCATGATTTCGCGTTGTCACAAAATATCAATGAAAGAATTCGTGCTTCTCTCATGAGAAAGGGAATTCAAGGAAATGAAGTTGCAGAGCTAAGAAACAAAGATTTAGATATAATGCAAGATGCAAACATTGAACAGAGAATGTATGCAGATGCACAAGGCGTAGGTGTAACTGAAAAATGTATTATGGGAAGTGGAGAAAATGAACGTATTGCTTTTTTAAAATGGGGAAGAGGGGAAATGGCTGTAACGCGGGTGGATGGAAAAGTAATGAAAGTGATAAGAGAAAAACAATTAGACGGTTCAATGAAAGAAGTATTTGTTCCCATACGTGGACGAAATACTGAAGCAGCATTACAAAATCATATAGATACTCGTGTAGAAAAGGACGATGAACGATCTACACAAATTGCTGAATGTTATGACATACCAGTCGGTACACTTCCTTTAGATAAAGATATAGTAGGTATTAAATATATAGACCCTGGTCATGGACCACGCGCTGAAGTAGCGGCAAGCGCTTTATGTACATTGGTAGGATTTACAGAAATACCCCCTACAGCAATGCGTATGGATGCACATGAAATTGGTAGCATACAAATGAAGGCAATTGGTGAAGATCTAACAACGGAACAAATGGCAAATATATATGAGCAAAAAGCCAATCATCCTGCCGCGCAGTCACTCGCACGATTGGCCGTCATGGATTTTTTGCTCAAAAGTGCAGATAGACATTCACAAAATATTTTTTTTGATGAAGCGACGAATACCTTTCAAGGTATAGATAATGGGTATTCAAATGGGTATTCTGTTCAAAATTTCCGTGCACAATCAGATACGCCAATTGCGTTACAACGAATGCCTATGGATTACTACAACTCCGTTGCAATGGAAATGGTAGATGATATCCCGGAAATACAATTATCAGAAGTAGATAAAAAAGCATTAAAAGATATGGTTGATGAAGTGACTCTCTATGTGAAATATATATCTGGCAAATTAACTGATACAGAAATTGCTGTATTACCAGAGCGTATTAAAACTGGTGAAATGGCTCGTGCTATAAGTGATACATACAAACTCTTACATGAACGAGTAGATGAAAATGGAAACGTAACACCTGAATCAAAAAAAATAGCTGAAAGAGAAGCGCATGATTTTCTTGCTCGTGCAAACTATGTAGCTATACATGGTCGACCAGCTTCAGAATCGTTAATTTCAATGCTCAAAAGGGGAATTAAAAGTGGGGTTGAATTATAT